>ONKC01000091.1 GCA_900318295.1 uncultured Eubacteriales bacterium | reverse complement strand
CAAGCGGCCAATCTATGCCTATATCCGGATCATCCCACTTTATCCCGCCTTCATCGTTTGGATGATAGAAATCTGTCACCTTGTAAAAAAACTCCGCCTCTTCATAATCCCTTTGATTATAGGTCTCCATAAAGTACCCGCGATCGTCCCCGAACACCTTCGGCTCGATCAGGCACAGACCCTGTATGCCTGCGCAAGTCCGTCCGGTGAAGGCTGGACTTTATAAGAAAGCTCTATCCCGAACTGCGAACCATCCTTTAAAAGTCCCATCCGGATTCTCCCATGCCGCCTTGGCACAGTTTAGCATCACCGCAGTTCCGATCACGTTTGTGTGAACGAAAACCTCCGGCGATTCTATCGAGCGATCAACATGCGACTCTGCCGCAAAGTGGACTACTCTGTCTATATCATATTCTTTAAAAATAGCCTCTATCGCGTCCTTATCCGTGATGTCCGCACGGATGAAGGTATAGTTGTCTACATCCTCCACATCTCGCAGGTTTTCGAGATTGCCGGCATATGTGAGCTTATCAACATTTATGATACGGATCTCTTTACCGTATTTTCTGAGCATATAATGAATGTAATTTGAGCCGATAAACCCCGCTCCTCCGGTCACCAGATAAGTACGCATGGCTGCTCCTTTCATCGTGAAAAGTCTATTAATGCGATTATTTATTATATCACAAATCCATGCTTGTGTAAAGAAGCAGAAACGCAAAAACGCTCGCTCTGCTTGGATTGATTATTTGCATTTTTACAAGAACCGCTGTATAATGTCTCCATGAGCAAAAAATACACAACACAATTTGATAAAATGACGCAAATGCCGGTGGAAAAACTGGTCATGATGCTTGGACTCCCGACGACGATAAGCATGATGGTCACGACCTTCTACAGCATGGCAGACACATACTTCGTCGGAAAACTCGGCACCAGCGCTACCGGAGCTATCGGAGTCGTGTTTCCTCTGATGGCTGTGATACAGGCTATCGGCTTCATGCTGGGACACGGCTCCGGGAGCAACATAGCCAGACTTTTAGGAGCAAAGGACTCCGAAACAGCCAGCGACTTTGCCTCCACTGCTGTCTTTACAGGTGCTGCGCTTGGCTTAGTGATGCTGGCCTTGGGTATGATCTTCATAGATCCCCTTATGGGACTGCTCGGTAGCTCCGATACCATTCTACCGTTTGCCAGAGAATATGGAAGATTTATTCTGTGCGGCATCCCGGCTATGATCGTCAGCTTCATCCTGAACAATATCCTACGTTATGAGGGCCGGGCGACACTGGCCATGATCGGACTTTTGCTGGGCGGACTTCTGAATGTCGTCGGCGATTGGCTTACCATATCCGTACTTGGGACAGGCATCGAGGGTGCCGGTATCTCCACTATGCTCTCAAACTACGTGGGTATGCTTATCCTGCTTTCCATGTTCCTGCGAAAAAAGACCGTGACAAAACTCCAGATCAATCGCGTTTTTAAAAACGGAAAGAATGTTTTAAATATAATAGTCACAGGCCTTCCCAGTCTCGCCAGACAGGGTATGAGCTCACTGTCCACAGCTACCATGAACATTCTGGCCCGCCCTTACGGTGACGCTGCAATCGCTGCGATGAGTATCGTTATGCGTCTTTCTTTTATGCTTTTTGCTATCGGTCTTGGCATCGGTCAGGGATACCAGCCGGTATGCGGGTTTAATTACGGTGCAAAAAAATACGCCCGAGTCAAACGCGCATCATACTTCACGCTGTTTTTCTCGAGCGGTGTTCTTTTTTTAGTTGCCTTCGGGGGCTGGTTCATAGTTGAAGACGTGATACGTCTTTTCAGAGATGATCCCGATGTCATCAGTATAGGTGTACCTGCCATGCAGTATCAGCTGATGTCTATAATACTGGTCCCTATCAGCTTCATCGGCAATATGCTTTTTCAGAGTATCGGAAAAAGCGGACGCGCGTTATTTTTATCATGCCTGCGAAACGGCATCTGCTATGTCCCAATCCTACTTATACTCACTCCTACGATAGGTCTTTTAGGAATCCAGATTGCTCAGCCCATATCCGATGTGCTCACCGCGATCATCACGCTTCCGTTCTTTATCAGCTTTCTAAAAAAGCTGTGATGCGACTGACTGAGCGCACGCAGGCTCGCGGATCGAATCAGGAGTTTACGCAATGCGTAGTTTCTTAATCGATTTTTGCTAAAACAGTATTCATATATTTTCGGTCGTATAACTTACTCATGTCTTTGATAAAAACATCCGGCTCCGCACCACGGTCTACATCATAGAAACCACCGTTCTTAGAGAAACTAAAGCGTTTCGGGCTGGAGATCTGGACAATACTCCCGCTAGCTGTCGATCCATATGATACCACACAGGATCCACCGCCGGTCGTTCGGCCAACGAGAGTCACTTTGCCTGAATCCTTGAACATAGCCGGAACCATATTAGCACATGAATAACTAAAACCTGAAGTAAAGCAAAACAGGTTCAGCCCCCTGTTTGCCAATGTATCCTTCTCATCGAAAACCCCGTCAAGGTTTGTATCGACCTTATAATTTGTCATACTCTGAGCACCGGTGATCATATCTTTCGAGGCCATCGAGCTGGTACCGAGAAATGCCGCAAGCAGATAGGCCGCCGTAAACACCACACCACCACCGTTCAGTGACAGATCAACAACTACGTTCTTTATCGGTGATCCGGCTCTGGTGATCTTGTTCACAGCATACTGCACAAGACGTATCGTATCAGTTCCCAATGTCGGCAGATCCGCATCCGTAGGGAGAACCTTATGATCTGCTGTAGGGTCAAATTCAAAACCATCAAAAGTAATATAGGCTGTATCTTCCACCTCCTGATAAGGAGGAATACCATTCGGCACCTGTTTTTTTCGATATGAAGTTAATTCATGCATAATCCTCAACGTTCTGGTGCGAAATGCTCCCTGCGGTAGGGCAGTAACACTCCTCTCATATGCCTCGGAATCCGTATTCCAGGACGGGCAGCCAAAGCCACAATGCAGGTCATCAAAGTACATATTAATCATTGTATTCAACGCCAAATCCGTACCGAGAGAATCCTGATTCCTGATCCAATCTACTAGACCCGTATCGTTGAAAAACTCATCAAAACTTTTGATGTCATGACTTTCTTTCAGTCCATACTGACAATCATATAACAGACAAAGTTCTCCGTAATTGAAATCAACAAACTCCTTACTGAATTTCCTTTTCTTTGCGCTGTAATATTTTTCTTTCATACCACCAAGTTGAGGGTTGTTTGAGATAAATAAATCCTCTCCGTTAAAGACCTGAAATATACCTGAATTGGAAAAAAACAGATCCGAGTATGTCTGTACCGGGATATAAAAGTTTTTCTTATCTTTCAGAAGCTTGATCCCATATTTATTCAGGTTGATCACGATCCTACTACCATGTCGGTTGTAATTGCTTTTCTCATCTGACTGAAATATGTCTGAAACTGCCCGTTTACCGCTCTCAGCACCAACTAAGGAGAGACCTTCCTGACGAAAGAAAGCATTTTTATCGTCAAAGGTGATCGTATTCTTTTTATAATCAAAGATCACTCTGGTCGAACCATACATGGACGTCCTCGTCCAAGTAACCTTGCTCCCTTTTATTTTTGAGCTGATCGAAAGCTTAGTGGGATTGCTATTCTTCTGCAGCACCTCCACTTCCTTTCGTCTCGAACCGAGTTCAAAGTACGGAATATCGCTTTTTCCATTGTAGTATACCTTATCTTTTTCAGCGTAAGCCAGCGATAAAGTGTACTTCATCACCGACTTAGACTTCATGCTGACCGTAGCTTTGGTAGTCTTTGCTCGTACCTGCTTCCCTGCATCAGGTGACAAAGCAATAATAAGTGCCAAAACAAGCATAAGAGCTACACATCTGACAAACATAGATTTCCTTTTTTTCATAGATCAGACCCCCTACCATCTGTTTTCAAAATTGAACAACCTTTTCTAATTCAACTTTATACACAATTACCGTTTCCATTTTAACCGATAAGCAGATGTGTCGTCAATCGTCCCTTCAATTTCGACTTGAGATTGTTCAAAAATGACTTGTTTTTTCTTCAAGAGCGTTATATAATGAAAATCAATCGGATCTGAAGCATTTTTGTGAGGGATAATAATCAGTTTTCGCGGACTGAGCGCACGCAGGCTCGGACTTGCTCAGGAATCCTCGTTGGACATGCACAGGACCAGTAAGCAGACTGAGGTGCATGTGCCAGACTCGGATTCCTTCGGAATCCTCGTTGGACATGCACCTTAGTAATTAGTTTTCGCGGACTGAGCGCACGCAGGCTCGGACTGCTTCGCGGATGTTTCTCGTTTATCAGCTTCAGCAAACAACGTATTATCGTTATCTTAATTCTGTGTTTTCCACATATTCCATCAATTATTTTGTTTTTCCGGTTTTTTAGTATCAAAATAGTATCACGCTCTCGTCCGTTCGCAATCAGGTTATATTATAAATCGCGGGCTGCCGGAAATCCATAAGCAGACTCAGCCGCGTTTACAGCCCTCAATATTGCTTCGCAAATAACATCTGCCGCAAGCGCTCCGACCAGATCCTGATCAGCCGGTACATCTCCGACTGACACCGCATAGATGCTGTCTCCATCTGCTGATGTGTGCACCGGACGGATAGCTCTGGCAAAACCATCGTGTCCCATACCGGCGATCTTGCAAAGCTCAGATTTCGCAAAGCTCGCATTCGTGATGATCACTCCGAGTGTAGTATTGTCAACAAACTTGTTTTCCTTGACATCGGTGGATGCTCTCATCATCTCATCTGTGCTCCTGAAATCCTTTTTATCCTCTGTCAGGAGTCCGGCAACCTTTTTCCCGGTTTTCCAGTCATAGATATCACCCAATGCATTCAGTGCGACTACTGCGCCTACCTGAAGCTCACCGATCTGAACAGCATAGCTGCCTATACCTGTCTTCATGCAGGTTTCCATCCCGGCGATCTTTCCTACTGTGGCTCCGCAACCGGCACCATAGTTTCCGTCCTGATAGTTTGGCGCATCAAGTGCCTTTTTAGCAGCCTCGTACGCCATTGAGGCATCCGGACGAACCCTGCAGTCGCCTACTGTCAGGTCAAAAAGATCCGACTGGACGACCAAAGGCACCTTTGTGATACCGACATCAAAGCCTATATCTCTTTCCTCCAAGTATTTCATCGCACCGCCGGCAGCATCGAGACCAAATGCGCTTCCGCCTCCGAGGACGATAGCATGAACAAACTGCGCAGCCATAAACGGATTCAAAAGCTGTGAATCTCTGGCAGCAGGTCCACCGCCTCTCACATCGAGTCCGGCGCGCATACCCTCCGGGCATACAAAGACGGTACAGCCTGTCGCTGCATTTTTATTCTCCACCTGTCCGATCCCGATCCCTGATATCTCAGTTATTTTTATTTCTTCCATCAATGCATCCTCCTCGTCCAGGCATCAATGCCCAATGCTTCCTCTGTTCTCCTATTTTAAGATGATCTTGATTGTTTTCGTTTTTGACACGGATTTGTACAGACCATCATCCTTTGCTGTTGCTTTTACTTTTATTTTGTAAGTTTTCTTTGGAAGTCCCTTTTGTAGCCTGACTTTACCGTTTGACGATATCGTAATCCTCTTATCTCCGGATTTCTTTTTGAAAGCCACTTTTGTCACCGACTCCGATGCTATCTTAAATGACTGTGCTTTCTTTTTCAGCTTGGCTGCCTTGACTGTCTTTGATGATGTTTTTATTGCCAGCTTCTGCGGCAAATATCCTGTTTTATCTGTCTATCCAATACATATCTTCTATTCGTCTGAATAACCGATTATTCCAACGATTTCTCTACTTCGCTCACGCCTGTGACTTCTGCAGATTTCCCCTCTATTTCGACATCGATTTCAGTAGTCTGGCGAGGATTAGTTCCCATTTTGTTCTCTACACCATCCTCTTCCTCTTCTTCATCCTCTGAAAGCCGCTTATGTTTCTTGTGGCGCTCTGCCATAGCCTGCATGGCTTTAGCGGTTTGATACATCTTGTCATCGAACTCCATCAACAGTTTCTCATCGTTAGATGGCACAACGCCTCCCTTAGACATACGACGGAAAATCTCAATAGCCTTTCCCATATTCTCGGTTTCTTTTGCCATTGCTTCGCCCTGCTTTTTAGCAGATTCAGCATTCATTTGTTCTGCTTCGAGCACAGCCAGATTATCATTGGTCTTCTGTACACGCTCACGGGACTCTTCCAGTTTCTGTTTTGCTTCCTCCGAGAAATCAAGACGCACTCCGTCAACCTCGATATATCCGTTTTCTACGGCACGGGCCACATCAGAAACATTATTGAAAAGGACCTTAGCATGAGTAACCTTGGTACCATCTTCATTTACCGGGCGGTTCACCTGATAATTAATACCATGCTCCGGGTATCTTTCTGTCAGTAAAACCATAACTACCGCTCCTTTCCTCCTTGAAAGACGATTTTTGCGCATCCGTGCACTATTACCCTTATCTGCATTTTATATCGGCTGGATAATCATATTTGTTAATAGAATTAGATACATTTTGCAATCTTTTTGATTGCTTCATTTTCGACATCAAAAAATTATAATACCGAAGGGCGGGTTCACCATTGTGTTGTAATATTGCAATTCTCCACAGTTTTATCATCTCTGCAACATTATCATCAGCGTAAACACTCCATCTTCGCAAGACCAGTCGATATCTCCGTTATACTTCCGTGCCACTCGCTCCATATTAATTGCACCTATTATACTCAAAAAACTGTAAATGCAACCTTTTTCAATAGTTTGAAAATGCCGCGAATGACGACAAAAATGGTACAAACAACAAGAGCCCTGCCGAAGCAGAGCTCGTATAGTGAAACTTAGCGAAACTTAAATCATGCCCAATATGGAATATATCTCATGTACCTCGGAGCCGTATCCTTATCAACAGGTTTTATCCATCCTTTTTCTGTTGTATCCTTAATAATCCGGGACGCCTTGGCCTTTTGATTATCCTCAAGACCAAATACCTTAGTAATTAGTTTTTGCGGACTGAGCGCACGCTGGCTCGGACT
>ONKC01000090.1 GCA_900318295.1 uncultured Eubacteriales bacterium | reverse complement strand
GCTGATCCTATGGAGTGGATCAGCTGTGAAGGAGATGTAGATATCCCCGACGGAGTGCATCCTTTGTACTTTGTTTATCACGGATGTGAAAGAATACAGATAAAGGATATAGAGTTTTAATAAAAGGCACCCATCGGGTGCCTTTTATTGTTGTTAGTATTATTGTTTTTATTGTTGTTCTTCCGGCTCTTCTTTTGCTTTTCTCAACTTAGGTAGTCCCTTTACAGTGAGGAAGATACCTATCGGCAGGAGTATGATACTTATGATCTGCGAAGTGGACAGAACACCGATGCCACCGCGGATGGCATCCCCTCTGAAGTACTCAAGGATAAAACGAACGATGGAGTAGTAAACCAGATACACTCCCAGCACCTTTCCGGAGCGAAGTCCAACCTTCAAAAAGAGGAACAAAAGCACTCCGAAGAAGATGAAGTTTAAGCCTGCCTCAAAAAGCTGTACAGGGAATCTCGGAACCTTTGACAGTTCCGGTAAGCCCTCCTGATACGGAAAGTGAACCGCGAAAGGTCCGTGATACTCGATTCCGTAACAGCATCCCGCAAGAAAGCATCCAATCCTTCCTACTCCGTGAACAAACGGTATCATGACCGCAAACACATCGATAAACGCGACAAAATCCACATTGTACTGTCTGCAGTAAATATATAAAAATACCACGGCACCGATAAGTCCGCCATAGTAAACATATCCGCCGAACAAAAACTGAATTATATAAACAATCCTCGAAAAAACATTCGGATAAGCCTTGTCGAGAATATCCCATATTTTGATAAGCTTTGGAAGCATGGTGATACAGTAAACGATCTTCGATCCGATGACTATACCGATAAATGAATACAGCGCACCGTACACCACATCAGGCTTTGAAAGCGATACATGATGGCTTATCTTTCTCGTCATGAGTATAGCGACAGCAAGTCCTGCAAGGAAAATGATGCCGTAAAGCGGCACCTCAAGCTGCGCGATATGAATTGATGGAAACATTTTCTCTCCCCCTGTTATGTGTGAAAGCACACGACGGATGCCTCTTCGGGCATGCTCACGCCTTTTACAAATAAAGAAAAAGGGTTGCCACCATTAGGCGACAACCCTGAAAAAACAATGATTACTCATCTGAACCCTGATTTATAGCGTCCTGAATCTGCTGCTGAAGCGCATCAGTGTCAATGTTGTTCAGTGCATCCTGAATCTCGCTTGTCTTGCTGTCTACGAAGCACTTGATACCAACGCATCCGTAGCATGTACCACCTGAAGTACCAGCCTCGCTCATAACTGAAGCGCCGCATACTGTACATCCGATAGCAAAGATAGCACCAAATACGATACCAAGGATACCTGTAACCATACCGCCTGTACCCTTTGCACCATCAGTCTCTTTCTTTGTCTTGATGCTGAATACGATAGCAAGAACACCGCAAACAAGTGCGATACCGGCACCGATTACACCAAATGTAACTCCGCCGACGATTGATACAACAAGACTGACAAGTCCAAAGATCAATCCTAAAGGTGAACCATTGTTGTTGTTCTGTTCCATGATTTCCTCCTAAAAATATAGATGTGATTGACAGTTGCCTGTATGAAAGTCCTCTTTCTTCGCCTTCTTGAATGCAAGAACTTGCACACATACATGCAAATTATATCGAAAAAACAAGCACTTGTCAAGCAATTGTAAACGAAACGTTACGAAAATGTAAAAAAAATATCAAAACTCGTTCGAGCAAATATCGTGGTTTTTATTTTTCTGAAGCCCACATATAGCAGTATGCCTGTGTTCTCGCAGCAAAAAGCTCATCCTTTAAGAGCTCTCTGACCTCAGACTTCGAATACCACTTCGCCTCTATCTCTTCAACCTCCGAATCACTCGGGCGGATCGTACCGGACGCGGTAGCGACCACGCATACATTCGTCTCATTGGCAAACCCGACCGCGCTGTAGCTCAAAGGAATGATATCCTTGACCTCTCCGAGCGCTAAACCGGTCTCTTCGAAAAGCTCTCGCTTGGCGGCCTGCTTTGGTGTCTCACCTTCATCGATAAGACCCGCGGGAAAATTGATTATCCACTGACCGGTCGCAAGCCTGAACTCACGATTTAAAAGGATGTGGTCCCCGGACTCATCCGTAAGTATCAGCACCACCGCATCAGGCTTTTGCGCATGAAGCGTCTCGAGGCTGTCGATATCGGGCTTCCTGCTGATCATCTCATAGACCTTTTCGTGCCCCGACGCAGTCTCATATGTAACATCATAACGATGTATGTATTTTCCTTCATGAATCTTTTTGATCGATTTAAACTTCATAGCGTCCCTCTTTTCTTATATAATAGCATAGCAACTCTTATCCTCTGACACACTCAGGTTTCCGGAATCCACATTTTTGCGGAACAAACTAATTATACATAAAAGCATACTCGGGCGCAAGCATAATTAACCATCATCGCAAAAACTTGACCTTATCATTTTTTTGGAGTACAATATAAAGCGTTTATGAACCAAGGTTTTGAGAGGAGATGACTTTATGAGAGAAAGTGGTATACTTTTCCCGATATTTTCCGTACCATCCAAGTTCGGTATCGGTAGCTTTTCCAAAGAAGCATACGAGTTTGCTGATTTTTTGGAAAAATCCGGACAGGGCTTCTGGCAGATACTTCCCATCGGTCCGACAGGCTTCGGCGATTCGCCGTACCAGAATGTATCTGCGTTTGCCGGCAACCCTTACTTTATATCCTTAGAGACCCTGATCGAAGACGGTCTGCTCACCTGGGACGAGGTAAATGCATATAACTTCGGCTCGGACGAGACGAAAGTCGACTACGGCGCGATCTATGAGAGCCGCCGCGAGATACTTAAAAAAGCCTATGATAGATTCGCTGACAAGCTCGAGGCTTCAAAAAAGGATAAGACCATAACAGCCGGCTCTGCCATCCCAAGTGGGATCAAAATGCCCGAGGATACATCGGCTGATGAAAAAAAAGCCAAAAAAGAGCCCAAAGAAAAGTCTCTCGCCGAGGAGTTCGGTGCATTTTTAGAGATGGAAAAATACTGGCTCGAGGACTATGCGCTTTTTATGGCGTTGAAAGAAAAGGCCGGAGGCGCATCATGGCTTGACTGGGAGGACGATATCAGAAAGCGTAAGCCTGCCGCCATCGACGCAGCCAAAAAAGAGCTCGCTGATGATATGGGGCTTTACTACTTCGAGCAGTTCGAGTTTGACCGCCAGTGGAGAGCACTGAGAGCCTATGCCAACGCTAAAAACATCAAGATAATCGGTGACATCCCGTTTTATGTAGCGATGGATTCTTCGGATACATGGTCACATCCTGAGGTCTTCCAGATGGATAAGAACTTAAAGCCTACCGTGGTCGCAGGATGTCCGCCGGATGCTTTTTCTCCTACGGGACAGCTTTGGGGCAACCCGATCTATGACTGGGATGCCGAGAAGAAACGCGATTATGACTGGTGGCTCAGACGTATGTACCGCACCTATGCTTTCTATGATGTCATCAGGATCGATCATTTCCACGGCTTCTGCGATTACTACGCCATCCCGTACGGAGACGAGACCGCCGAGAAGGGCAAGCTGAAAAAAGGACCGGGTATCGACCTTTTCAACACATTAAAAGCAAAGGTGGATAACTTAAGGATCATCGCCGAGGACCTCGGAAACAACACTCCTGAGAACGAAAAACTTCTCGCGGATACGGGCTTTCCGGGCATGAAGGTCCTTCAGTACGGCTTTACAAGCTGGGACAGCTACTATGTAAATCACAGACATATCAACAACTGTGTAGTGTATACCGGTACGCATGACAACACACCTACCCGTGCATGGTGTGAAGAGATCAGCGAGGGAGAGCTTAACTTCACCCGTCGCTATATCAACTCTATGAATACCGACTTCGGCGGACTTACCTGGGATCTGATCCGAGAGGCTTACCGATCCGTCGCCGATCTGTGTATCATTCCTCTGCAGGATTATCTGTGCTTCGGAAAAGAAGCGAGGATCAATTCGCCCGGTGCACCAGACGGCAACTGGCAGTGGAGACTGCGCCCGAACTTCCTTTCACAGGAACTGGCGTCAAGCATCAGAGGACTGGCGGAAGTATACAGTAGGATCCCAAAAGAGCCTGAGGATAAATGATAAAGGGTGTTGTTTCTGTAAGACAGGAGTACACCCGTAAAAAAGAAACGGAGGAAATACACATGAGCAATCCTATCGTAACCATCACTATGGAAAACGGTGACGTGATGAAGGCTGAGCTTTATCCCGACATCGCACCAAACACTGTAAACAACTTTATATCACTTGTAAAAAAAGGGTTTTATGACGGCCTGATCTTTCACCGCGTGATCGAGGGCTTCATGCTCCAGGGCGGCGATCCGGAGGGAACAGGTATGGGCGGCCCGGGATACCAGATTCCTGGAGAGTTTTCAAGCAATGGTTTTGAGAACAACTTAAAGCACACACCGGGAGTACTTTCGATGGCTCGCTCCATGATGCCGGACTCAGCAGGAAGCCAGTTCTTCATCATGCATAAGACATCACCTCACCTCGACGGCGAGTACGCCGCATTCGGAAAGGTGATCGAAGGAATGGATGTGGTTGACAAGATCGCTACAGTATCGACAGAGTATGGATCAGACAGACCGTATGAGAACCAGGTTATGAAGACTGTCACTGTAGAGACCTTTGGTGTAGATTATCCGGAGCCCGAGAAGTCATGATATAGTCAAATACAAAAATGCCTCGCATGCGGGGCATTTTTTTCTTGATTTCCTATTATATGTGTGATAGAATGTATGAGTTAAACTTGATATTTTTTAAGGAACAGCCGAAAACAGGCTATCCGAAAGGGAAAGGAAGTAGTGAAACGATGAACAAGATCGTAAAAAAAGAGCCCTTAAACCCGACCGTTGTGCGCATGGTGGTCGATGCACCGCTGATCGCGAAGAAAGCGGAGCCCGGGCAGTTTATCATTTTCAGGGCTAAGGAGGATTCTGAGCGTATCCCGCTTACCATCGCGGCATCTGATCCGGAGGCAGGGACAGTCACGATCATCTACCAGATCGTAGGTGCGGGCGTGATGGAACTCGATTCTTTGAATGAGGGAGATTATATCCACGATTTCGTGGGACCTCTCGGCAAGGAGACTGAGACTGAGGGACTGAAAAAAGTCGCAGTAGTCGGTGGAGGAGTCGGATGTGCGATCGCTTATCCGGTGACCAAAAAGCTCCATGATCTCGGCTGCGAGGTGCATGCGATAGTTGGTTTCAGAAATAAAGACCTGGTTATCCTTGAGGATGAGTTCAAGGCAGCCAGCGATAAATATGTAATGATGACAGATGACGGAAGCTACGGTGAGAAGGGACTTGTAACCGATGCACTGAAAAAGCTCATCGAGGAAGGAAACGAATACGATGAGGTTATCGCGATCGGACCGCTCATCATGATGAAGTTCGTGTGCCTGACCACAAAAGAATACGGCATCAAGACTATCGTCAGCATGAACCCTATCATGGTAGACGGTACGGGTATGTGCGGATGCTGCAGACTTACCGTGGGTGGTAAGACCGTATTTGCCTGTGTGGACGGTCCGGATTTCGACGGACACGAGGTTGACTTTGACGAGGCCATGAAGCGTGGCGGTGTATATAAAGAGTTTGAAGCGAAGGCTCGCGAAGCATCGTGCAACCTTCTGAAAAAGGAGGTGCAGTGATATGCCTAATATGGATCCGAAAAAACACGAGATGCCGGTGCAGGAGCCGAATGTCAGAAATAAAAACTTCGACGAGGTAGCACTCGGCTACACATATGAGATAGCAGTTGAAGAGGCACAGAGATGTCTGAATTGTAAAAACAGACCGTGTGTCGAGGGATGTCCCGTATCGGTACAGATCCCTGACTTCATCGCATGTGTTGCAAATGAAGATATGGAGGGAGCATTTGATGTACTGAACAAGTCGACATCACTCCCGGCTGTCTGCGGACGAGTTTGTCCTCAGGAAACACAGTGCGAGCAGAAGTGTGTGCGCGGTATCAAAGGTGAGCCGGTCGGTATCGGACGTCTTGAGAGATTTGTTGCCGACTATCACAGAGAGCACAGTACGGAAAAGCCCGCGATCCCTGAGAGCAACGGACACAAGGTTGCGATCATCGGTGCAGGTCCTTCGGGACTTACGGCAGCGGGTGATCTGGCTAAGCTCGGTTACAAGGTTACCGTATACGAAGCACTTCACGTAGCCGGTGGAGTTTTGAGCTACGGAATCCCTGAGTTCCGTCTTCCGAAGGCGATAGTAAACAAAGAGGTGCAGAACCTCATAGATATAGGCGTAGACATCGAGACCAATATGGTCATGGGTAAGGTGCTCACCATCGACGAGCTTTTCGAGATGGGTAACGAAGCGATCTTTGTCGGTTCGGGAGCAGGTCTTCCGAGATTCATGAACATCCCGGGAGAGAGTTTAAACGGTGTGTACTCGGCAAACGAGTTCCTCACACGTATCAACCTGATGAAGGCTTACAAGGATGATTCAAAGACTCCTATCCAGCACGCAAAGAAAACTGTCGTAGTCGGCGGTGGAAACGTGGCTATGGATGCGGCGAGATCCGCCATGAGACTTGGATCGGATGAGGTTTACATCGTATACCGTCGTGGTATGGAAGAGCTTCCTGCCCGTAAGGAAGAGGTTGAGCACGCAGAGGAAGAAGGGATCATTTTTAAAACTCTTCACAATCCTGTTGAGATCATCGGAGATGAGAACGGAAATGTGTGCGGTATCCGCTGCATAAAAATGGAGCTTGGCGAGCCTGATGAGAGCGGACGTCGTCGTCCGATCGAGGTGCCGGGCAGTGAGTTTGAGATTGAGTGTGACTCGGTCATCATGGCGATCGGTACATCACCGAACCCGCTTATCTCGTCGACGACACCGGGACTTGACACGAACAAGAGAGGATGCCTGATCACTCAGGATGACTCGGGACTTACCACCAGAGAGGGTGTGTATGCAGGAGGCGATGCGGTGACCGGAGCAGCGACCGTAATCCTTGCGATGGGAGCAGGAAAGTCAGCTGCTGCAGCTATCGACGAGTACATCAGATCAAAGTAAAAACTAGGTAAAAAGGATGTGTGTCTGATATGTACCCATAATCCTGGACACATACTTATGAACTAGGCTGAACACATGGATGCTTCCCTATATTTTCGGGGAGGCATCCATTTGGTTTTTGCCT
>ONKC01000104.1 GCA_900318295.1 uncultured Eubacteriales bacterium | reverse complement strand
TGATCGGCCGCGTCCCGCCATGACCTCCCGGATGCCGCGACACTACCGGACCGCGTTCCCGTCCTGCGGGACGAAGTGATCGAGTCGCTTGCGATCAAGCCCAATGGCAGTTATCTCGACTGCACGCTCGGCGGAGGCGGACATATAAATATGGCCGGTGCGCAGCTTACCGACTGCACTCCGGATCAGGCTATGGAAAAAGTCAAAGAGGTTTTGACCGAAATGAAAAAGGAAGGTGAGATAGATTGAAGGTAATACTGTTTGAAGATGTAAAGTCACTCGGAAAAAAGGATGATATCGTAGAAGTCAGCGATGGCTATGCGAGAAACTTTATATTTAAAAAGAAGCTGGGAGCCGAAGCTACACCTAAAGCTCTCAACGATCTTAAACTCAAAAAACAAAACGATGAAAAGGTAGCTGCCGAAAAGCTCGCCGACGCAAAAGCATTTGCCGAAAAGCTTGCCGAGCTCTCAGTAGAGGTAAAGATCCGTGCAGGCCAGGACGGAAGAGCGTTCGGAGCCGTGTCAACAAAGGAGATCGCTACCGCATGCAAAGATCAGCTGGATATAGAGATCGACAAGCATAAGCTCGTATTAAAGGAGCCCATCAAGGCTCTCGGAACATATCAGGTACCTGTCAAGCTCCATCCTCAGGTAAGCGCCGAGCTTAAGGTAGTTGTTAAAGACATAAACTAAAAAGGACTTTTATTTAAATGGAAGAAGAAGTAATCCGCAAGATAATGCCGCATGATCTCAAGGCCGAGCAATCAGTCCTGGGATCTGTTTTACTTGATAATGAAACGCTGCCGGACGTATGTGACAAGCTCACTGACGAGGATTTTTTTGATCATACGTGTAGCGTTATTTTTCATGGAATAAATGAGCTCTACAGAGAGGCAAAGCCTGTTGATATCGTTACGCTCTCTGCCAAGCTCTCCTCTCTCGGTGCATCCGAAGATACACGTTCGGTCGAGACTCTGACCGGGATACTGAACACAGTCCCGACATCGACAAACGTAAATCAATACGTACAGATCGTACGTGACAAATCATATGCCAGAAAGGTTATCCATCTTTCAGAGAATCTTTCAAACCAGGGCTACAAGGATGAAAAAGACGCCTCCGAGCTCATGCAGAGTGCCGAGGCCGAGATATTTGAGTTATCAGAGAAGTTCTCCACCGGTAAAAATAACCAGACACACGGTATATATGATATCATGATGGAGACGATAGAGGACATAGAAAAAGCCTCCGAGGCAGGTGGCCGAGTCACCGGAATACCTACCGGATTTCGTGATCTCGACAACCAGATCGCAGGTCTTCAGCCCTCCGATCTCGTGCTTATCGCAGCCAGGCCTTCTATGGGAAAGACAGCCTTTGCGCTAAACATCGCAGAGTATGCCGCTCTTAAAAAGGACGTCCCCACAGCGATTTTTTCTCTCGAGATGAGTGCCACACAGCTGGCAAAACGTCTTCTGTCCATGAACTCGCATGTTGATTCGCAAAAGATACGTACCGGTCAGCTCTCATTTGATGAGTGGCGTGAGATCTCCGAAAGTGCGAACCTGTATGCTAGTTCAAATCTTTTTATAGATGACACCCCGGGTATCACACTCACCCAGCTTCGCACGAAATGCAGAAAGCTGAAAGCCCAACACGACTTAAAACTCGTATTCATCGATTATCTTCAGCTGATGGTAGGTGAAGGTCGTGCCAGCGGTCGTCAGGAGGAGATATCCGCCATCTCACGCGGCTTAAAGGCCATCGCGCGTGAGATCGAGTGCCCGATAGTCGCGCTCTCACAGCTTTCACGTGGTCCCGAGTCCCGTGTAGACAAACGCCCCATGCTCTCCGATCTTCGTGAATCCGGAGCCATCGAGCAGGACGCCGATGTCGTGATGTTTTTATATCGAGACGAGTATTACAATAAAGATAAATCCGAAGAAAAGGGTATAACCGAGGTTATCATAGGTAAGCAAAGAAACGGTCCGGTCGGCGTCGTCAGACTTCGTTGGCTTGACTCACTCACCAAGTTCGCAAACCTCGAATACAAGAAAGAATCATAAAGTGCTTGACATTTTTGTCATATTATAAGAGAATATAGACCATCATAGATTATGGAGGTAAACCCATGGTAAGAATAATAACAGACAGCTTAAGCGATCTCACCTTGGAAAGAGGTGAAGAGCTCGGCATCGACATCATGTGTCTGAATGTACGTTTCGGAGATGACGAATATGTCTGCGGAAAGGAACTCTCAAACGAGCAGTTCTACGAGCAGCTGACAACAAATCCCAATCCGCCTGCAAGTTCGGCGGTAAACCCGGCGGCATTTACGGATATTTTTAAAAAATATCTCGATGCCGGAGATGAGATTGTATGCATCATGTTCTCATCAAAAATGAGCGCGACCTGCCAGAACGCAGTGATCGCAGCTTCTGAGTTCGACTCACCACATATCCGCATCATCGACTGCGAGAACGCATCGATGGGTCAGGGACTTTTGGTAGAGAGTGCCGTAAAAATGCGTGACGACGGGCTTGACGCGGACACTATCGAGAAAAATATCCGCGAGCTTCTCCCGAAGGTGATGACCTATATCGTAGTGGAGTCAATGGAATACTTAAAGCGTGGCGGCCGTATTTCGGGCACCAAAGCGCTCGTGGGATCACTGCTCAGAGTACATCCCGTATTGAAGATCCTTCCGGATGGTGCAGCTCCTGTAGATAAGGTTAAAGGAAAGAAAAGCTGCAATGCATGGCTGATCAACAAGCTTCTCGATGAGCCGGCAAATCCGGCATATCCGATCGTGATCGGACACTCAAACGCTTTAGAGCAGGCAAAACAGCTCGAGGAGCAGATAAAAGAAGCCGGTATCAACAACACCTTTATCACCAACTGCATCGGCCCGATCGTAGGAACGCACATCGGACCGAACTGCTTGGGAATAGGCTACCTGCGCGATTGACTCGCGCTTATAAAAAAGATCTCTGCGTTACTGCAGAGATCTTTTTTTTACAGGCGACTGCCGGATTTGAACCGGCGCATCGGGGAGTTGCAGTCCCATGCCTTACCACTTGGCTAAGTCGCCACTGCGTTGTTTTTCAACAACAATGGATATGATAACACATTCTTTTGTCATTTGCAAGTCTTTTTTGATGTAAATGCAACCCATTCTCCCATCGGTATGCATTCTATCTCATCAAAGCCGCTCTTTTTCAGCGCTTCTTCGACCTCATGCGCTCTGGTCGCAAGTATCCCGGATGTGATATATACTCCCCCGTCTTTTAGATATCTTGGTACCATCGGTGTCAAAGGAACTATGACATCCGGAAGGATGTTTGCAACCACCACATCGTATCCGCCGTTTGGCAGAGAGCCGGCTTGCTTTTCCATATCGGCGGCAAACTTCTCATCCCCCAAAAGATTTCCCGCGATAAGCTCATATGAAGATGGATCGATATCATTCACATCGAAGTTTTCCTTTGCCACCTGCACTGCGATCTCATCTATATCGATGGCAGTTGCAAAAGAAGCTCCTAAAAGCAGCGACACGATCGAGAGAATCCCGCTGCCGCATCCGATATCAAGCACGTGATCCGATGCGACAAGCAGACGATCCAAAGCCTGTATACACAGCTTTGTCGTCTCGTGAGAGCCTGTCCCGAACGCGATCCCCGGGTCTATCCGAAGCGTCTTTACCCCGGCAGGCTTCTCACCATCCTCATCAATCCAAGTCGGGCACACATAAATATGGTCGGATGCCTGAAACGGCTTGAAAAACTCCTTCCAGTTGTTGATCCAGTCCTTGTCCTCAGTTTCTGATATCGTCACTCTGCCCTCACCGATATCCATATAGCTTCCCACATCGGCGAGTATTTTTTCCACAGTGAGTATCACACTTTCCGGATCGCAGTCAGCAGCATCCTTGTAAAAACTCACCTTCGCAACATCATCTGTTGCCACAGGATCCGGCAGGATGTCGACAAACATCTTTTCCTTGTCCTCTTTACTTAAGGGCAGACTGTCCTCGATCTCTATCCCCTCAACGCCGGCAGCATCGAGCTCATAGCTGAGAACATCGACCGCATCCACCTTCGTATGTATGGTAAAACGTATCCATTTCATCGTGATCCCTCCTTGATTATATGTCTGACGCTATCGCAAGATGTGCGACAACTACATAAAATCCGTTACACTAATCTGAACATTTTTATATTATTGTACCTTTTTATCTATATAATTCGACTTGAATTTCGAATAAACTATCCTTTGGCTCGTGTACAGACCATAGTAGCCCGAGAACATATACGCCACGGCACACGCCAAAAGGAAGTAAAGACTTCCGTCAAATCCAAACAGCTCACAACATATCAAAAGCGAGGTGACGGGACAGTTTGTCACACCGCAAAAGACCGTCCCCATCCCGATCGCCGCACACAGTGCAGGCTCCCAGCCGAGGATATTTCCGTAGAGACATCCGAAGGAGGCACCTATGAAAAATGAGGGCACGATCTCTCCTCCGCGATATCCCGCGACGATGGAAAGCACCGTAAACACTATCTTTATCAGAAAACCAAAGGGCTCCTCTTTACCCTCCACGCACGCATTTATGTAGTCTACACCCGCTCCGTTGTAGGTCTGATTTCCGATAAGGAGTGTGAGTCCCAAAACCACTGTTCCCAGTACGGCCGCGCGGATGTATTTGTTTTTCAAGAGTTTTTTCCCGAAGTGCTCGCCGTATCGCAACAAAACACAGAACAGTATGGACAAAATCCCGCAAAGTGCGGCAAGTCCTGCGACCTTCAAAGCCGACATACCTTCAAAGCCCGGAAGCTTTCCGATATCAAAAAACGGCGAGGCCGCACCCATATATCCCGCTATACCTCTCGCCACAAACGAGGCAAGCACACACGGAAGCAGCGCTCCGTAGTGCATTATACCTACACTCACGACCTCCAAAGAAAAGAATGCCGCTGCTATCGGCGTACCAAACAAAGCCGAGAACATCGCGGACATCCCGACCATCGTCAGAGTTTTTTTCTCTTCCTGTGAAAAGTTAAAAAACCTGCCGAGAAAGTTTCCCACAGCACCGCCGATCTGCAGAGCTGCTCCCTCTCGTCCGACACTCGCTCCGACCAGATGTGACAAAACAGTCGAGATAAATATAAGTGCCGACATCCGTAACGGTACATCCTCATCCGACTGGATTGAAGCGAGCACCAGGTTGGTCCCCTTGTCTCTGTCATTATGCAAGATATGATAGAAAAACAGTATCACAACAGCCGTTACCGGCAGGAAAAATATCATCCACGGGTAAGCCTCACGAAACTCCGTCACCCTGGCTATACATATATAAAAAGCACCTCCCACGGCACCAAGCATTGTTCCCATAAACAACGCAAAGACGACACCTCTGGCCATCTCTATATATCTTTCTTCAGTATGCTTGACTTTGTGCTTGACTCTGTCAGTATTCATAAAAAACATCTCCTAAAACTAAGATAAAACGATCTCGATACCTATGGCGATCAGGATGATCTGCCGACACAAGCGAGTATGACGCTATGGTAAACCCCACGGAAAGAGCATCTATAGATGTAGCTATACCCTGTATGATCAAAGTGCCGTGTCCGAGCTCTTCATCGGGAACCTCCGAGTCGTTCCACGTTCTGATTCCTTCGATGACCATTTTCACTCCGATAAAAAGGAGCAGTGCCAACGCGATCCACGGAATATATGAGCGCACCGATGAAAAAGTTTCGACGATAGTATGAACCAAAACCCATCCTATCATCGGCATTAGATACTGAAATCCCGCAAAAACTCCTGCTATCCTTATTCTCTTTGAGCCCTTCATCTTCGGCTCTTTGAGTCCGTTTGCCAAAGATACGGAAAAGGCATCCATCGCCAGTCCCACGCCCAGCAAAACGCTGTTAATAATAAACCCCATCATTTCACACAAAAGAACCCTGATCAGTGACCAGGGTTCTCTCCTTTTTTAGTTCATCACTTAAACTTCACTGCCGTTCCGAATGCCATGATCTCAGCAGCCCCCTGTGCAACTGATGATGAAGCATATCTCATAGCTACGATAGCGTCAGCTCCCATACCCTGAGCCTGCTCGATCATACGTGATGTAGCGAGGTCACGAGCATTTGCCATCATCTCGTTATATTTTTTCAACTCACCTCCGACGAGGTTTTTAAGTCCTGCACCGATATCCTTAAATGCATTTACCGTCTGAACTGTACTTCCCTGTGCGACCCCGAGAATCTCAAACTCTTTTCCGGGAACTTCATTTGTCGTTGTAATAACTTAGGCCCTCAGATTTGTTTTCATAAAACCTTCCGACACTTTACGCGCCAGTAATCATTATACACTACTTTGACGTCCTTGTCATCAATTTTTATCTCACATTTGTTTTTTTCTTCAGAATCTGTGTGCTCGCGATGTAATATACGACTCCGAGGGCTGCATTCAAGCCACCTATCAGAGTGAAGAATCCCGCCGGAAGCTTCGGTGAATTACTCATCTTGAAAGCAGAAACCTGTCCGACCACAAAATCCGAAGACCCGAGCAGGATCGGTATTATAATGACCATACTGAGAATCTGAACCGCCATATAGATTCCGATATACATCGCGATACTCATGATCACGCGGTGCTCATTGAAAAGCTGTCCGAGGCATATCGCCAGATACCAGGAAAGTGTGGAAGATATCATCGAGATAAACATGATGATACCAAACTTAACCAGATATACAAACAGTGATTCACTGCTTCCGTCAACAAAGTTTACGATTTGCTTGAGAACTCCTGTCACAGTCCCCGGCTTTATTATATTGTTTATGATAAGCATCACATATACACTCGTCACAGAGAGTGCGATGGTCAAAAGCTGCCATACTGTACCTACGATAAGCTTTGACAGAACTACATGGTGCTGATTTACCGGCAGACAAAATGTCAGATACGCCTCCGAGGTTGCCACCGTCTTATAGAATCTCACCATGATATAGATAAATGACGCTACGCTAAAGGCCACTATCATCAGAACAAAGCCTCCGACGCTTATACCGGAAAGGATACCTCCGACCACCGATTTTTTACCGATACCCGATGCAAGCTTAAACAGAAGTGAGAGTATCGGGGTCAGAACAGCAACCATTATAAAAAGCGGAATATAGAGTCTGCCTGTAGCTCTGAACTCGTGTTTTATCATTTTTCCTAACATGCGAACACCTCCCTGAAAAGTGCGTCAACCGACTTGCCTTCATTCTCTCTGATATCATCAACCGACGAATGCTTCATAACCTCGCCGTTTTTCAGAAAAATAACCTCGTCGAGAACATTTTCAACATCCGAGATAAGATGCGTAGAGATGAGCACTGACGCATCCTCCGAATAGTTGCTGATGATGGTACGAAGGATGTAATCCCTGGTCGCCGGATCCACTCCGCCGATAGGCTCATCTAAGCAGTAAAGCTTCGCCTCACGACTCATCGCAGCTATAAGCTGGACTTTTTCGAGTGTACCCTTGCTCATCTTTTTAAGCTGCATTTTTTCCGGAAGCTCGAGGCTTTTTAACATCTCATCAGCTTTACTTCTATTGAAGTCATCATAGAAATCCTCAAGCATATCCAATACATCTGCTACCTTCATCCATGTCGGAAAAAATGTCGTGTCCGGCAAAAATGAAACGATCTTTTTTGTCTCGACTCCGGGTGCTTTTCCATCGACAAGGATGCTCCCGGTTGTCGGTGTAAGAAGTCCTGCAATTATCTTTAATAAAGTTGTTTTTCCCGAGCCGTTCGGTCCTAAAAGTCCGATAACCTTTCCTGTTCCGAGTGTCAGATTGATGTCTTTCAAAGCCGGCCATTGACCGTAGCTCTTTGATAATGAATCCACCTGCAATATATTCATGATCTTCCTCCTTTTTAATCCTGTGGTTTGGTCTCTTTTACAAACCGTACTATCTCGTCATCACTGTAGCCGAGTTCTCTCATAGATCTGTAGAAGTTTCCATACTCGCTCATCGCGAGATTTTTCTTGACAGTTTCGATCAGCGCCGTATCCTCGGTGACGGTACGTCCCGCGGTCCTACTGGTGACCAAAAGCCCGTCGGCCTCCAAAGCCGCCATGGCTCTTTGCATAGTGTTTGGATTCACCGCGGCCTCGAGCGCCAGCTCTCTCACCGACGGGAATCTGTCTCCCGGGCTGTAGACGCCGGATGCGATCTGTCTTGTGATGCGTTCGACCAGCTGGATGTATATGGGTCGCTCGCTCGACATATCCCATGCCATAGGCAATACCTCCTGTTATTTAGTTATACCTGTGTATCCTTTCGCGCGATAAGCACTTATACGAAATACTATATTGTATCACTGTGTTGTTGTATTAAGTGCTTAATACAATTATACAATATGTCTTTCGATTTGTCAATACTTTTTTTCAAAAAAATATAAAAAAGCCGACCAAGCCCGAAATATCGGGCCCGGTCGGCTTATATTTTGCTGAAGCATATACAGCATCTCTTACGTATATGTCTTCGGCATCCTCTGACTATGCTGTGATCAGGTCGTCCTCAGGACTCTCCTCGGCGCTCTTTTATGAATCTCCACCGACAGTGCGATCATGTTCAGCATCATAGCTCCGAACCATGCCCCCACCTCGGCGTAAGCTGTCGCCATAAATCCAATCGTACCTGAAAACCCAATGATTATCACTACGCGAAGTGTCATCTCAAGTATACCCGAAAGCATCGGTACCAAAGGTTTTCCCATCCCCTGCAAAGTGCTTCTGAACACAAACAAAAAGTCTACTGACCATATCATCGCACCGCAGGCAGGTAAAAACTTAACTGCATACATGATGGATTCGCTGTCTGTAAGTATGATACGTGAAAGCCACTCCGGTGCAAACATCATCAGCGATCCCAGTATTAAAAATGTCACGAATGCTATCCCTACGCATACCATAAGTCCCCTGCGTACCCTGTCATATCGACCGGCACCACTGTTCTGTCCGGTAAATGCGGACACCGCATGTCCCGCCGTATTTGCAGGAGTCATAAACAGGTTGAGGTACTTGCTGCATGCGGAGTATGCTGCGGTACATGCGACTCCCAGGCCGTTTACAAAGTACTGCACCACCATGCATCCAATCGCGGTGATCGAGTTCATGATAGCCATCGGCACACCATTTTTCAAAAGCTCAGTATAAACGTATCTCTCGTTTGAAAAGTTCTCCCTGCGCAAGTGTATAATCTCTATCGATGCAATCCTTTGAACGCAGATCAAGGTCGCTACAAGCTGAGAGATAACTGTTGCGATGGCCGCACCAGCAACTCCCATCCTAAACACAAAAATGAAAAGACTGTCAAGCCCCAGGTTCATCACCGACGAAACGATGATAGCCTTTAGCGGGGTTCTGCTGTCGCCGAGAGCACGAAGGATGCAGGCGCTGAGGTTGTAGGATATCGTAAAGGCCAGTGCACCGAAAAGAATGTATCCGTAAACAAGGCTCTCATCAAGTATCGATGCATCCGTCTGAAGCAGACCAAGCAAGGCTCTAAGCCCGCCGACACTTAAGACTGTCAGCACAAGTGTAACGATCAACGCAAGCTTGATCACCGCTCCGAGTCGCTGACGGAGTTTCTCATAGTCCTTTGCTCCGAAGCTCTGTGCGATGAGCACCGAGAACCCGTTTGCCAGTCCTATCGAGAATCCGATGACCAAAAATGATAGCGACCCCATGTTTCCTACCGCTGCCAGAGAGTCTCTGCCGAGCCCTTTTCCCACGATCGTCGCGTCAACGAAGGTGTACAACTGTTGGAGCATATTGGTCACAAACAGCGGAAAATAAAACGCCAGAATGATACTCCTGATATTTCCTTTTGTCATGTTATTTACTTTGCCCATAGCTTTACACCTCCTAATCTTAGATTTTGACGGCTTTTCCGGATGCTTATATCCCGGCGAAGCAACTATCAATTGTTTATCCATAGTATATGCATTTTTATTCCATGTTCATAACAATTCTATTGTTTTTATTACAATTCTATGGTATAATATGCATAGTTTTTTACCTGTCGCAACAGAGCCCGGCATAATACTGTCGAGAGGGAGATAAGGAGGGCTTTGTACGCTCCTCGCTTCAAAGCGAGTTTTCAAGATATGACGCGATCAAAAACGGAGACATAGAAACAGTCAAATCCAATATAGAAGAAATAAAAAAGAATTATCAGGCAGGCAAGGGACGTCTGTCTGATGATCCTTTACGAAACAACATCTATCATTTTGTAGTGTCGGTCGGAATCATCGCGCGTGTCTGCGTGGACGCAGGGATGCCACATAACGACTCATATACTCTTAGTGATATCTACATCAGGAAGGCTGACACACTCAAAGATCCCGAGGCAGTCGTAAATCTCCTTTTTGATATGCAGCTTGACTTCACGGAGCGCATGGCAAAGCTCAACCACGCCCGAAAAGGCTCCATATATGTAACTAAGGCGGTCGACTATATCTATGACCATCTGGACGAGTCACTGACTATGGAAAGACTTGCAGAGGAAGTGAACCTGAATCCGAGTTATTTTTCCAAGCTTTTTTCATCAGAAACAGGCGTTACCGTGAAAAAGTTCATCAACCAGGTAAAGGTCGACACCGCGAAGCAGATGCTTGAGAGCACCGACTTCAGCGCAGCTGATATCGCACTGTCGTTGGGATACTCATCCCCCGCTGCCTTCTCATCGGTTTTTAAAAACATCACCGGTACCACCCCCGGCGAGTACAGAAAGCAGCATGCCAACCCACTTGAGGCTGCGAGACATCTGGGTCGAATGGCCGGGGATGGATCTTTATTAT
>ONKC01000088.1 GCA_900318295.1 uncultured Eubacteriales bacterium | reverse complement strand
GATGAGGTAGATAGGTCCGAGGTGGAAGTACAGTAATGTATGCAGCTGACGGATACTAATCGATCGAAGGCTTGACCTTTTGGTTGTTTATTTGGTGATTGTAATATGTAGTTTTCAGGGAACGTGATTCCCTCTGGAACACTTCTGCCGCAGGCAGAATGTTCAAGAACTCAGCGGAGCTGAGTTGTTTTCCTCCTTAGCTCAGTCGGTAGAGCAATCGGCTGTTAACCGATGTGTCGCTGGTTCGAGCCCGGCAGGGGGAGAAAAGTCATCACGCAAGTGATGGCTTTTTTGTTTCTCTCTTTTTTTCTTGACTTTTTAGGGGTGATATGGTAAAGTAAGGATTGTGTTAAATTTTATTTTTAGGAGGCATAAACACATGAAGGGAACAGTAAAGTGGTTTGATGCAAAGAAGGGTTTTGGCTTCATTTCAGACGAAGAGGGAACAGATGTATTTGTTCATTTCTCAGCTCTGCAGATGGACGGCTTCAAAGTATTGGATGAGGGCGACGAGGTTGAGTTCGAAGTCATCCAGGGCGAGAAGGGACCACAGGCAGCAAACGTTACCAAGTTATAATATACAAAGGTTATAACAGGAGGGTCGGCAATTGTTGCCGGCCCTTTTCCCAAACTAGGGATAAATTGAAGGGGTTATAAAGGAGAGTTTACAATGGGTAATTTTTTTCAAAAGGATATTGAGACTGCTTCCAGGGAGCAGTTGAAGGCGTGGCAGGATGAACGTCTTGTTAAACAGGTTAAAAATGTCTGGGATAATGTTCCATATTATCGTAATCGTATGGAGAATAAAGGTATTCTCCCGGAGGATATCAAGGGTGTAGAGGATCTGCACAAGCTTCCGTTCATCACAAAGGATGATCTTAGGGATGCGTATCCTTACGGCTTGCTTGCAAGACCTATAAGCGATGTTGTCAGGATCCACTCCACAAGCGGAACTACCGGACGCAGGGTTGTAGCTTTTTATACTCAGCATGACCTTGATCTGTGGGCAGATTGCTGCGCAAGAGCGATAGTTGCAGCAGGAGGATCAAAGGAAGATGTAGTGCATGTATGCTACGGTTACGGACTTTTTACCGGAGGAGCAGGTTTGGATGCGGGCTCTCACAGAGTGGGGTGCCTTACTATGCCGATGTCATCAGGAAACACGGAGCGTCAGATACAGTTTATGACAGATCTCGGATCTACTATTCTTTGTTGTACACCTTCATATGCGGCATACTTGGCTGAGAGTATCCAGGAGAGAGGCGTAAAGGATCAGCTCAAGCTGAAGGCCGGTATTTTCGGAGCTGAGGCATGGACTGAGGAAATGCGTGCAGAGATACAGAACTCTCTCGGTATCAAGGCGTATGACATATATGGTCTTACGGAGATTTCAGGACCGGGTGTTGCTTTCGAGTGCGAAGCACAGTCGGGTATGCATATAAACGAGGATCACTTTATCGCAGAGGTCATAAATCCTCAAACAGGAGAGGTCCTTCCGGATGGTGAGAAGGGCGAGCTCGTATTTACGAGTATCACAAAAGAGGCATTTCCTCTGCTCAGATATCGTACACGTGATATATGTATTCTTTCACATGAAAAATGTTCCTGCGGAAGGACTCATGTAAAAATGACCAAGCCGCTCGGTAGAAGCGATGATATGCTTATAGTAAAGGGAGTAAATGTATTCCCTTCACAGATTGAGACAGTACTTATAAATCAGGGCTATCAGGCAAACTATCAGATCATCGTGACACGTGATAAGGCACATCAGGACAGCATTGAGATTCTGGTTGAGAAGACACCGTTTATGGCAGCTGATGACACCTTTGATGAAAACATCGCCGTAAAGAAGCTGGTGTCCGGTCTGAAAGCAATGCTTGGTATCCTTGCAAACGTAAAGCTTGTTGAACCTAAGGCGCTTGAAAGAAGTGAGGGCAAGGCTGTACGAGTTATCGACAAGAGAGGTTTGTATAAGGGGTAAGGTATGAAACTGCACCGAATTCTGTATATAGTCTATGTTGTTCTTGTAGTGTTTGTACTGGGCTACGGGCTATTTAATGTTGTCGGAAAAGATGAGACTGCAAAGGAACTCATTTCTTTTGTCGACGAGTGGAAAACAGATGACGGAAGATATGTATCTCTGGATGACATGCCGAGATTGGAATCCGGTGAAAGGCTTATGCTGACTCGACAGACGCCTACTTTGTCTCAGGCGGGAGATGTTTGGAACTTAGTCAGCCATAACATCTATTTTAAAGTATTTGTAAATAACCGTTTGGTTTATGATTATTATCCTGCGGAGAACGTGACAGGTAAAGGATATGGTGATCACATACACCATATCAGCTGTCGCCCCGAGGGAAGTGTTATCAGGCTTGAATGCGAGCCTATCTACTACGGTGAAGGTTCGGGATTTTTTAAGGAATCCTATGTAGGTTCTACTTCTGATTTTAACACGCACATATTCGCAGAGCATGGATTCTCGTTTGTGTTTTCTGTGCTGATCATCATTTTCGGTATACTCGTTATGGTGATATTTTTCAGTACTCTCGGACTTAAAAACACAAATTATCATTTGCCGGCACTGGGAATGGCAGTTTTACTCGGAGGCTTTTGGTCTGCGGTGCCGACCCTTGTTCCGCATATTCTTATAAGCAATCAGCTTATCATACGCGTTATAGACTATCTGTGTCTTTCATTTATCGGATTCCCGCTTGTCGTATTTGTCAATTCGGTTACCGAAAAAAGAAGACGATTCCATGAGGTGATATCCTTCATAGTTACTGCTGTTTGCGCAGTATCTCTCTACGGTTTGAGATTTATCGGAGGGGTCGATCTGCATGAGATCAACTTTATAAATGTGATATCATGCGTATGTTCTTTAGTTATCGTTGTTGTGATAATCGTAGATGACTGGAATGAACACAGAAAACGCAGACATAGGACCGTGAACCGAGCTCTTTATGTCGGTACTATCGTATTTGTGATCGGATCGGGGTTAGATCTGTATATTTATATAAGCAGTGGGAAAAAGTTTATAAGCAGCGGGATGTTTATGCAGATCGGCTTTATCATCTTTTTGTTCCTTATGATCGTGCAGGCACAGAGACGTATGCTTATGGAACATGAGATATTTGACAATCAGCAATTTGTAAATAACCTTTTAAAGTATTCGTTTTCAGGTCAGTCTCCGGAGGTTATCATTTATCAGATGTTAGCTTATCTCGGTGAGGAATCCGGAGCGGACAGAGCGTATATTTTTGAGGATAATCACGACGGGACATTTACTTATACCTATGAGTGGTGCAGAGAAGGTGTGGAGCCTGAGATCGAGAGTCTTAAAAAGGTACCGTTTGACGGCACCATCCGTATGTGGTATGAGAAGTTTAAGGAATCCGGTTACCAATATTTGGAGGATATAGATAAGTTTGACGAAGAAAGCGGAGAAGTAAGTCCGGTATTGAACCCCGAGGGGCTTAAAACTCTGATCTCGAGTCCTCTTGAGAAGGAGGGAGGTTATATAGGATTCTACGGCCTTGATAATCCTCCGTCGGATAAGGCAAAGGAGCTTACCGGTATTCTCAGGCTTTTGGGATTTTTCCTGGTTGTTATCATGCGTCAGCGTGATGCTCAAAAACAGTTGATCAAATACAGCTATATTGACTCGCTTACAGGTATCAGTAACCGTCGTTCGCTCGATGAGATGAAGGCCAAAATGGACCAGAGTGAGAATTCTTACGGACTTTTGATGTGTGATATAAACGGTCTGAAGAGAATGAATGATGAGCAGGGACACGATGCCGGTGACCGTCTGATCATAGATGTTGCGGATTGCCTTAAAGAGGTTTTTGGCGACAGAAGAGTGTTCCGTATGGGCGGTGATGAGTTCCTTGTGATCCGTGAGGGAGGAAACCGTGAACAGTTCACACTCGCTGTAAGAGAGGTGCGCGATATGATCGAGAAAAAAGGTCGCTCCGTATCGATGGGAACGGCATTCTCGAGCGAGGGCTACACCTTTGATGCTCTTGTTCATATGGCGGATGAGCGTATGTATGATGACAAGAGAAAATACTATGAGCAGCACGGTTCTAACCGTCGCCGCAGATGATCGGAGAGTAATTCAAGGCCCGGGAGATCTAATGATCGCCCGGGCCTTTTTTAGGAGTTAGAGCCTTTTACTTTGTAACCTTGATCTTTACGGTAGCAACCTTGCTGCCTGCATCGATAGCGTCGTTTCCGGCTGCTTTGATAGTAACTTTTACTTTGTAGGTACCCTTCTTTAAGCCCTTCTTTACAGTGATCTTGCCGCTCTTTGCGATCGTGATCTTTTTGTTTCCGGACTTCTTTTTGTAGGTGATCTTTCCTACTGCGTCTGTTACCTTTACAGCTGCGGAAGCCTTGACAGTCTGGTTCTTTTTCTTGAGTTTTGCATACTTAACCTTTACTGTCTTACCCTTAACGGTGATCGGGTTTGTAACCAGTGAAGGAGTAGTATCTTCAGGCTCTTCCACATCAGCAGATTCTTTGTATGTTACCTTTACGAATGCATCCTCAGGCTTTACTGAATCTGCTACATTATCAACTGCTACGATAGCTACATATGTGAAACCGCTTCTGTCGGTGTTTTTATAAGTAACTTCGCCTGTAAGAGAGTTTACAGCGATGTCGTAGTTCGGATCTGAATCCTTGGTTGTCGCTACAAGCTTTCCGTCAACCTCTTTTGCAAGGTAGTAGTTAAGCTTGTTTCCGTGAGTTGCGCTTGCCTCGATCTTTGCGGTCGGGTTGTCCTTTGTCAATGTGATATCTGAAGCAGTGATCACGTTGTTGACATTTTTGTCAAATACCTGAACCTTGAAGATTACGGTTGCGGATGTATTTGCAAGTGTGCTCTCGTCACCCTTTGCTTTGATCTCGATAGTTGCAAGGCCAGCCTTTACGGCTGTTATTGTCTTGCCCTCAAGTGTGATATACTCAGCGCCTGATTTGATTGCGATGTCGATGAACTTCTCATCGATGTTTGAATCGATGCGGAAGGTCTCTGAAGTCTTGTCTTTAGTGGAAAGCTTAAGTACCTTCTGGTCTGCATCAGCAGCTGCTGCACCCGGAGTGCCTACAACATTTCCGCCTTCTACTGCGAAGCTTCCCTCTGACTTTCCGAGAGAGTTATCGGAAGAGTCGAAAGCCTCTACCTTTGAAACCTTTACTGCATCTGAGGTGATAACTACATTTACATCGACGCCGTCGATCGCGCTTAAGTCTTTGTCAGCATCTGCAGCTACGCTGAATGTAACCTTGGCGTTGCCCGGTGTAACCTTGCCTTCTGAATTGAGTTTTGCGCTTATAGAGCCGTCGTTTCCTACAACGATATCACCGGTGGAGGTGAATGTAACCGGTTTTCCGTTTGATGATGTTACGTTGATGAGCGCATTTTTAACGGAATTGTTGAGGTAAATAACCGGTGCGGTTGCTGCCTTTTCGTCCTTGCTCCAGTTTTTGTTTACATCGATCGAGTATGTAGCACCGTCGATAGTTGCGTTGAGAACTGTGTCAGCGACTACTTCAAGTGTAAACTGGCGACGGATGTTCTCATCAGGTAAGTAAACATAAACTTTTGTGGTGCCCGGCTTTGCGCCTGTAAAGGTAATCTTTTTATCTGCGTAAGCAGCTGTTGCGATGGAGGTGTCCTCAATATAGATGCCCTTTGTTGTGTAGCTTGTTTTTACGTCAAAGTCATCATATGAGATGTTGTTCAGATCTACACTAACCTCTGCTGACTTTTTATCTACCATGGAGATCGTCGCTCCGTCGTTTATTGCCTCGTTATTTTTATCCTTGATAACAACGCTCTTTTCAAGGTCTGATACCGATACGTCTATGGTCTGAGATGAGTTCTCGATAACCTTGCCGCTTCCGGTCACTGCTACTATCGTGATGGTGGTATTTCCTGCCTTGAGACCGTTTACATGGATATCAGGGATAGGATCTTCATTTGTCGAGATGGTAAGTTCGCCTCCCCAGCTTTCAGGACTATCTACCTTTGCAAGTCCTGCTACCGTCGGCTCCTCAGATGTGATCTTGATCCCTGCGGCTCCGGTGAAGGTTTGGAGTGTAGCTGCAAATCCATCGAGAGCGAAGCTGTTTACATCTCCTGTTGTAAGTGTTACGCTTTTTGTTTTTGTGTAAGCGTTTGATGTTTCTGCGGCAAATGCTGCATTGGGGAGTGATGCTCCCGCAAATGGTGCTGCTCCGAATGCGAGTGAAGCAGCGAGTGTGAATGCTAATCCTCTTTTTACAGTTTTCTTTATCATAGTGTTCATCCTTTCCGGGGACTTATGTAATGCCCCTGTGTTTTTTCTAAGCTATGACTGTATTGTAACAGCCGGATTTGTCACAATCCTCACACTTTCAAGTCATATTTGGTACAGTTTAGAGGCATTTTTGGTTCAGTTTGTTGTCAGTTTTTTGACATTATGAAAGTCTTGTGTTAAAATGTCTGTTAGGCTTATCATTACTTATATAAGGAAGCTATTCAGGAGGTATATATGATTTCCAATCAGATCATCCAGCAGACTATCGACGGACTTAAAGAGATAACTCAAAAGGATATCACCGTCTATGACAGAGAGGCAAATGTCCTCGCACAGACGAAGGAGATAATAAAGGATATCGAAAATGATGTCAAGTCTTTTGCTGAATCTGACAGCGATAAAGCTATCATCGAAAGTGATTATTTTTTTAAGGTCTATGAAGATGATGAGATGTTGTCTTTTGTAGTCGTAGTTGAGGGAGATAAAGATGATTCTCTTATGACCGGACGGATCGTGGTATTTCATATGAATCATCTTTTGGTGGCATACAGAGATAAGTTTGATAAGGATGATTTTATTAAAAACCTTCTTCTGGATAACCTTCTTCTTGTAGATATACTGAACCGCTCTCAGAAGCTTCATATAGAGACCAGAGCGAGGCGCGTGGTATTTTTGGTAGAAGTAGCCAGAGAAAAAGATGCCGGTATCATGGAGACGATCAGAAGTCTTTTTAACGGCGGGACCAGAGACTTTATCACTGCGGTTGATGAAAAGGATATCATCATAGTTAAGGAAATGAGTGACGAGGAGACATCCGAAACCCTCAACCATATCGCGCATGAGCTTGTTGATACGCTTGAGGGTGAGATAATGGTGAGCGCGAGAGTCTCATACGGAACGGTTGTCAGTGACATCAAGGAGGTGTCCCGTTCATATAAAGAAGCAAAAATGGCTTTGGACGTCGGGAATATTTTTTACAGCGAAAGAAGAGTTGTCGCTTATGGTAATCTCGGTATCGGTCGTCTTATATATCAGCTTCCTTTGCAGTTGTGCAGGATGTTCATTCGTGAGATCTTCGGAAGCGATGGTCCGGTGGAGTTCGATGAGGAGACACTCACTACGATAGACAAGTTTTTCTCGAACAACTTAAATGTATCGAAGACTTCAAGGGAGCTTTATATTCACAGGAACACGCTTGTGTACAGACTTGACAAGCTCCAGAAGATGACAGGACTTGATATACAGACCTTTGAGGATGCGATCACTTTCCAGATCGCACTGATGGTCATGAAATACATGAATTATCTTGA
>ONKC01000083.1 GCA_900318295.1 uncultured Eubacteriales bacterium | reverse complement strand
TTTGTTACTGTGCCAACCTATTGATGATATGCTCCAGCATCTCATCAATAACCGTAATATACCTCGACGATGCATCGTAGCATCTCTGGAACTTGATCAGATCTGACAGCTCCTCGTCGCTCGAAACACCCATAACATCCTGTCTTTCGTTATCACAACTGTGTACCGTCAGCTCCTGATTTTCAACTATTCCGTTCCATACATTTGAGACGGTCGCCAGATTTCCTATGATACCTGCATAGTAGTGTGTCACATCAAACTCCGTCTGAGAGTTCGGATCGAGTGTTCCCAGTGACTCATCAAAGTTTTTGACTACCTGAAGGATTGCCTCGTTTGAGTATCCACCTCTCTGCGGTCTGTTCTCGTGGAACTTGGTCGGAATCCTCGATGAATCCTGCAATATATCCGGATTCATTGTGAGCTGACTGGTCGTGTACAGGCTCTTGTTCCAGCTATCCTTCTGGGACTGCCATATCGTTTTTTCTGCGTCAGTCATCTCTGTATCTTTTTTTGTCACACGTTTACCGTTGACAAGCCATGTCTTATATGTAACATCCGTGCCGCCTTCCGATCTTATGTCAGCGGTCGGAGCTTCCGTGATCTCTTCGTTATAAATCCATACCGGGTAGAGATTTCCGTCGGTTCCCTTGTAGAACTGATCGGTCTTTGTATATCTCTCCATACCTCTTCTGGAAAAAATCTCGGTTCCTGCTGTACCTAGCTTGTCATCTCCTATAAAAGCATGCTCGAAATCAAGAATACGAACTTTATTTCCGGCTGTATCCGTAAGCGTACCTGCAGTCATATTTACCTCGGTACCGTTTTCATCCTTCAATTTGGCCGTCGCCGCGGAACCGTCTTTGTTGTACAAAACAAGTCCTGTTCCGCCAAGCTCACCATTATCCGTACCATATGTCAGCGGACACAGCGTATCATTTATCATAGTCACGATACCGTGTACCATAGTGTCAAACTGAATCTGTATGGTCATCACGATGGACGGATCGATATAGCTGTTGTACGCCTCGAGACGGTCATCGTAGACCATCATCGCCTGAGTATCGCTCGCCGGTGGCTTTTCTCCGACATTGTTATCCGTGTACTTCGCAGCATGTCCGCCTCTGGCTACCATAAGTCCGCGAAGAGTACCCATATCGGTACGCTTAGAAGAATCGTACTCAAGCTTGTCGTCTTTGAAAAAGTCTCCGCCGTTCTCCCACTTTACTTTAAGGAGCATCGATCCCGCATCTCTGTTATCCGGATCATCGACAGGCCACAGCTGACCGTTTCTATCATACTTTCCGATCGGAACAGTCGTCAGTCTGTACTGGTTTGTGGTATCCAGCAAAAACTGTCCCTGTGCAAAAATAGTGATAGTTCCGTCCTTCTCTTCGTTTGTCTCGAAATCGATTATCTTCGAGAGATCGTCGAGAAGCTTGTTTCTCATATCTCGGTAGTCGTTTGCCGGCTCACCGATAGCTTCGTATCTCTGTATTTTTTTATTCAGATCCTTAATCTGATGTACGATGTCGTTTATGCTGTCGACTTCCTGCTTGATCTCGACATCAAGGCTGGTCTGGTAGCTGTTTAGCTCTTCCTGAAGGACAGCCGCTCTCTCCACAAACTGAGATGCGAGAGATACTACCTGATCCTTGTATACGACATTACCGGGGTCTCCGGCGAGCGACGCGATAGCGGTCTTCAACTCTGTGACGGCGGTCTGGAACTGCTCGCCGTACAGCTCACCGACCATATCCTGGATCTCGATCGCTGTCTCTCTGTTTTTATCGTAAAAGCCGAGACTTCCGTTCTGAACTCGGTACTGATAGTCCAAAAACTCATTTCTGATCTGACGTGTCTGCTGGATGATGGTTCCTTTACCGGTCATCATCGCGTTGTCCGCAGGGCCGATCGATTTAACATAAAAAGCATCCGAAAGCAACACCTGCTGTCTGACGTAGCCCTTTGTCTGGGCGTTTGCCAAGTTGTGAGACGCCGTGTTCAGTGACGCCTGTGCAGAGTGTAACCCGGATACTCCTGTATAAAAACTCGTCATTAAGTTTGCCATAAAAGCCTCCCGAGTGCCCTAGCGGCTCTTTTTTCGTTACTGAGTCGCATCGAAACGCGGATGCTGCGGTGCCATACCGTTCACCTCGGATGCATCGCTTCCGTAGTTCGAACTTCCGGCCGTCATCTGCGCGCTTCGCATAACATTCATATTGAACTCAACCATATCCATGGATTCCTGCAAAAGCTCTTTGTTTTGGTCGTTTATGTCTTTGAGACGGGCCACTGTCTTTCTGAGCTTATCATGGATCTGTTGTAATTTCTTTCTGTCTTCCGGCTGTTTTTTTAGGGAATCCTCGATCTCCTCAAGCGTGATAGTCTTGGGATTTTTACCTAAAACAGTCGCGATGTTCATCGCAACCTCCTCACGCTTTGCGTCAAGGGCAGTGGTCTTATCGACCATCTCGTGCTCTCTGTCCGTGATGGATTGCATCTTTTCAAGATCGTTTGAAACGATCGCTCTGGTCTTTTCTTCCTCGATGGGTATGAGCTCAGAGTAGAGTTTTTCCTCTTTTGTGAGCGTATCCATCAACTCTTCCATCAGACTGGCCACAGTTTATCCCCCTGTTTAACAGCGTTCTCTCCTCTTGAAAATACCAAACCAAGGCTTTTCAAGTACCAATGATCATAGCCTCACCTGCTTCTGAGATTTATCTGTAAAAATGTACAGAACCTCATCCCAGAAGCTGGCTAGCCATTTTTTCAGCTACTGCAGAAAGCGGTACATTGTATGTGCCGTTTGCAAGCTGCTCTTTGATCTCTGCTACGCGATCCTCACGAACCGGCTCTGTCCCCTGTGCAGCTTTTTTTGCTACCTGGTAAGCAGTACCAAAATCCGAGATTTCTACAGCATCTCTTGGTGATGCCGCATTTGCGTACGGAGAACGTCTTGTTTTGTTTGGTCCATAGACCTGATTCACAGCCATGTACGAATCAATTCTCATGTTCCTCAACCTCCGTTCTTAGGCGTTTTTCGCCTTTCGTTCACACATCGGGACATACTCATCTCAATGTGTTCACTATATTTATCGGATCATCCGGCATATACTTAACCCCTTTTTATAAAAAATCTCAAAATTCCAGCTTCTGCTGCTCCACCACGGCCGCATCCAGCGCGAGATCAGCCTTCTGACCTTTGGCGCCGCGCCTGCGGTTGCGCACACGTCTGGCATTCAGTTCCTGACCGTGATAGGTGAAGGACTCTGCCATCGGATCGACTGCCGTACCGAATATGACTTTATCATCAATAGCAAGCGATATCGCCTTGACTCCACGGCTCGTCTTTTTGAACTCGTTTACCTCTCCGACAGGGAAGCCTAAGGATAGCCCTGCATCTGTCAAGAGGATGACCTTCTTCGTACCGGCGAGTACCTCCGATCCCGTCAGAGTCTCGATTCCTACGACCTTATCATCGTCTGAATCCAGCTTTGTTGCAGCTATCTTCTGGCGTCCGGTCTCAAACTCGGCACCACTCACAAGCTTAATATATCCGCTCTGAGTCACAAACATAAGCATCGACTCATACAGCTCCTCAAAGCCGATGTAAAGGATACCGTTTTCATCATTTTCCATCTTGCACAGGTTATGGATAAGCGTTCCCTTATCCTTTGGCTTGCAACGCGGGATCTTGTCCATTTTTACCTGGTACATGTTTCCGTGATCGGTAAAAATGCATATCTTATCCGTGTTTTCGATGTGCAGGGTTCTCACGTACTCTGAAAGCGCCTCCGGCGTCTGACGTGAGTAAGCTCCGGCATCGATGCACTTGGTATATCCAAAGCGATCGAAAAGTACATAGAGATCTTCTACCACGACTTCTTCGACATACGCCGTAACTTCGGCATTTGCAAGCTCCGTTTTTCTCGGTGTGGCGTACTGCTTTTTAAACTCTCGAAGGCGCGCCTTCATCACCTTAAACAGTTCTTTTTTATCTCCGAGTATTAGTCTGTATTCTTTTATCTTTGCCTCGAGCTCTTCGTTCTCTGTCTGGAGTTTGAGTATCTCGAGTCCGATGAGTCTCTGCAAAGGCATCGCAAGGATGGCATTCGCCTGCACCTCTGAAAAAAGAAGCGTCTTTGCCTGCTCCTCCGAGCCCTTATTTTTAAACTTGATCTCGTCTGTCACACCCTCTATGAGGCAGGCTTTTGCCTGTGCGACTGAGCTCGATCCTCTGAGTATCTCGATGATAAGGTCGATGACATCGACCGCACGGATGAGTCCCTCGACCACCTCGAGGCGCTTTCTCGCTTTATCAAGTAAAAACTCGTACTCCTTCGTATAAAGCTCCTCCTGGAAGTTTACGAAGGCTTCGATCATCGTTTTCAGGTTAAATGTCTCGGGCTGGCCTCCGACCCCGCCCTCAGTCGGACGGATGGCAAGGAGATTCACTCCGTAGGTGTCCTCCATCTGGCTTTTTTTATAGAGACCGTTCAAGAGGTTATCGACATCGCGGTCTTTTTTCACCTCGATGACTATACGGATTCCTTCCTTCGATGACTCATCTCTGACATCGGCGATCTCGTCGAAGACTTTATTTTTCATGAGATCCGAAAGCGACTGTACCAGCTTTTCTTTGTTACCGGATACGGTGTATGGGATCTCTGTGATCACGATATTCGTTTTGCCGTACTCGCCTTTTTCGATCTCTGTGCGGGCGCGGACTCTGATCTTGCCCTCCCCGGTTTTATAGATCTCCGGGAGTTCGTCGGCATTTATGATGATACCGCCTGTCGGGAAATCAGGTCCCGGGCACAGGCCTAAAAGGGTGTCGATACGCACTCCCGGCGTGTCGATGTAGGCGATGGTCGCATCGATGACCTCTCCGATGTTGTGCGGAGGGATGTTCGTCGCCATACCTACGGCGATACCTGTGGTTCCGTTTATAAGAAGGTTCGGGAGCTGCGCCGGAAGTACGACAGGCTCCTGCTCTGTGTCGTCAAAGTTCGGAGTAAAGTCTACAAGGCCTTTTTCAAGGTTTTCGAGCATACTCATCGCTGCGGGTGAAAGCTTCGCCTCGGTGTATCGCATGGCCGCTGCCGAATCTCCGTCGATGGAGCCGAAGTTTCCGTGCCCGTCAACTAGAGGTGCGTTCAGAGAGTAGTCCTCTGTCATATGTACAAGTGCGTCGTAGATCGAGCTGTCGCCGTGCGGATGGTATTTACCCATCGTATCACCGACGATACGAGCACTTTTTCTGTACGGCGAATCGGGAGTCAGCCCGAGTTCCTGCATCGCATACAGGATCCTCCTTTGCACCGGCTTGAGTCCGTCTCGCACGTCGGGGAGCGCACGCGCCACGATGACGCTCACCGCATAGTCACGATATGACGTTTTCATCTCCTCAGCGAAATCAAGCTGTATGATATTGTCTTCCACTGCTTTCTTAGCCATGTTATAGTCTCACTTTCTTCCTTTTTAGACATCAAGCACCGCGTACTTGGCCTCCTCCATGATAAACTCGCGCCTCGGCGGGACGTTACTTCCCATCAGGATGTCCGTGATCTCATCCGCCTCAACGGTATCCGAGATCGATACCTGAGCGAGCACTCTCTGCTCAGGATCGAGCGTAGTCTCCCACAGCTGCTCGTCATCCATCTCACCAAGACCTTTATAACGCTGGAGTTCTTTGATCTTTATTCCCTTTTTCCTGAACTTCTCAAGTTCAAAATCATTAAAAAGATATTCATTCACGCGCTGCTTTTTCTTGCCTAAATTATCATCATACGAAACCCTGTACAGAGGCGGCAGCCCGCGGTAAACCTTGCCCTGATAGATAAGCTCGGGCATAAACCTATAGAAAAATGTCAAGAGCAACGTGGATATATGCGCTCCGTCGACATCGGCATCCGTCAGGATGATGATCTTGTCATAGCGAAGCTTCGTGATATCAAATTCCTCGCCGATACCACATCCGAATGCCGAGATCATCGTCTTTATCTCATTATTCACAAGTATCTTCTCGAGAGGAGCCTTCTCGACATTCAAAATCTTTCCGCGAAGAGGCAGCACTGCCTGCGTCCTACGGTTCCTCGCAGTCTTTACGGTACCTCCCGCCGAATCTCCCTCGACGATATATATCTCGCACTCCTCCGCCTTTTTAGATGAGCACGCAGCCAGCTTAGACCTGGTATCCACGTCATTTAGCTGCTTCATTATATTCTTGCGCGCTTTATCACCTGCGGTACGCGCCTTGAACGACTTGTGGATGTTCTCAAGGATACGCTTCAGAACCTCGACATTTTTATCGAAGTAAAGCACCGCCTTCTCTCCCATCACCTCGTCGACCGCATTTTTCGCATCGGTGTTTCCGAGCTTGTTTTTCGTCTGAGACTCGAACTGCGGGTCCGGGTGCTTGATCGATACGATCGCGACGATACCGTTTCTGATGTCCTTTCCGTCGAAGTTATCATCCTTGCCCTTCAGAAATCCAAGCTCTCTCGCATACTGATTCATGATACGTGTAAGCGCCGTCTTAAATCCAGTCACAAGCGTACCGCCGTCGGCAAGATTGATCCTGTTACAGTATGAGTTGATCTGCTCGGTGTACTCGCTCGTGTACTGGAACGCGATCTCGACCTCGATGTCGCCGCTCTTTCCCTCGATATAGATGACCTCCGGATGGAGCTTCGGCACATCGCGGTTGATATACTTAACATAACTCTGAATACCGAACTCCTCGTAGAACTCAGCCTCTTCACCACTTCTTTGATCTTTAAAAATGATCCGAAGGCCTTTGTTCAGATATGCTATTTCCTTGAGCTTTTTGCGGATAGTGTCGGCCTTGAACTCGACCGTCTCGAATATCTCATCATCGGGATAAAAAGTGACCTTTGTTCCCGTGTTGCTTTTAAGGCAATGCCCTATCTCAGGAAGCTTGTTTCCCTTTTCAAGCTTTGTTACGGGCTTACCGCCATTTTTATACTCATCGCGGTAGATACGTCCGTCCCTTTTCACCTCGACCGTAAGGCTTTTTGACAAAGCGTTTACAACTGATGCACCGACTCCGTGAAGACCTCCGGAGACCTTGTAAACGTCACTTGAGAACTTACCTCCGGCATGAAGGATCGTGTATACCACTCGGACTGTCGGGATTTTCTGTGTCGGGTGTATGTCCACCGGCACACCTCTTCCGTTATCCTCGATGATCACGCCGCCGTCCTTAAGTATGGTCAGATGCAGCTCATCGCAAAAGCCCGCGAGGTGCTCGTCGATACCGTTGTCAAGGATCTCCCAGATCATATGGTGAAGTCCTCTGGCGCCGGTACTTCCGATGTACATACCCGGACGCTTTCTGACGGCCTCGAGTCCCTCGAGAACGACTATGTCTTTTCCGCTGTATTCTTCGCTCATGTTTCTTTCCTTTCCGTTTTACGATCACGTGTGCGAATCAACTGTTCCGGCATTTCAAGCATCTATCAGCTTCTCTCAGAGTCTGTCAAACTCCCCGGATCGCCCTGTCTGCACCACCTTATATGGTATATGTGATGTCATGCACACACAGTATATATTCTATTCCATATCATGGGTTTAGTCAAGCATTTTCTCATGAGAGATTCGAACAATCGTTTGTGTTGCTTATAAAACACTGATTTTTTGTTTCAACGCCTCTTGCAAAACCTTTGAAAGACTTATATTTTTTTCTTCTGCTTCTTTTGCAAGCCATGCCGGTAAAGACAGCATTTTTTTAACTGACCTTGTGTCACGTCTGTATTTGTCTATGTCAGTATATATATAAGTAATCTCCACACTCTTCTTGTGAGGAATGCTTGACAGATCACTGGCTGTCGGAAGCTCTTTACCATCTTCAACAAGCGATACCAGATACAGCCCTAACGCTTCTGACGCAGCTTCCAACAGTTCTTCAAAGCTGTCTCCTACTGTCTGACAGCCCTCCAAATCAGGAAACTCAATCCAGTAACCATTTTCATTATGTATTAATGCCGGGTATACCTTAACCATATTTCTCTCCTCTCTTCACAAACCGATCCTTTTCCTAATAGACTTTTCCAACCCCACAGGTAAATCCTTTTTATGGAGCGGAATCACCTCTGTTTTGCTACCCTTTTTCATTATGTAGTGACTTCCATGTACTCTATCAATCCTCCAGCCGTCTTTCTTCATAAGCTTTATCAACTCCAAGCCATACATCTGATCCCTCCTTATCTTACTATATATTTTATATATTTTCAAGTATTATTATATATTTTATTTATTCTGTATAAAAATATGTAATTCTTTTTTTGTTGACATTTTTATAAAAATCCTATAATATTTTGATTTGCAGAGTTATAGCACCTGTGTATAATAATCAAATGGGAGGTTCTTATGAAAAAAACAACGATCTTAACCAAAGAACAGGTTCAGGAAATCGAGAAAAATTATCCGACACCTTTCCATATTTATGATGAAAAGGGAATACGCGAGAATGCGAGAGCGATGAAAAAAGCGTTCTCCTGGAATCCGGGATTCCGCGAGTATTTCGCCGTCAAAGCAAACGCCAACCCATTCATTCTTCATATATTAAAGGAAGAAGGATGCGGCGTAGACTGCTCCTCATACA
>ONKC01000153.1 GCA_900318295.1 uncultured Eubacteriales bacterium | reverse complement strand
TTTGTCGTAAGATAAAGACGTTTTCCCCGCATATGACAGTAATCCAGTGCCTGCTCAAGCTCTGCTATAGTCGGATTTTTTGCAAATGCTCTGGCTCCAAAGCGTTGAGCGCCCACGTAAACAGCGTCCGCACCCATATCAAGTGCAGAATAAAGTGTTTCTATAGAGCCCGCCGGGGCCAGTATCTCAGGATTTCTTGCCATTTTTACTCTCTTTACATAATAAGCCCCGGCATGAAAATGTCGGGGCTTGTGTTAATTATCATTTCTTGTTTTTCAACGTCGTCTCAAGCTCTACTATCTTCTTCTCAGCGTCAGATATCTTCTTTTGAAGTTCTTTGATCTTTTCGTCCTGCTTGGCTATCTTGTCCTCTCTGGCGATGATCTCGTGTTTCATATCGAGAACTAGCTTATCTTTGAGCTCCCGATCTCCTCTGATCTCATCGGCCACACGCTTTTCCTTAAAATAATCGTCAGCAATGTTGATCGCCAGAAGAGCATTCCTCATATCAAGGTCCAGCCTGATATAGTCCTTATTCTTTTTCAGTGAACCAAGTTTGCGATTGATATATGTCGCCACATGCTGAAGGTACTCATCGCTCTCAAAACCTGCAATAGTATAGGTCCTTCCGTCAATCAAAACATCTGTCGTTGTCTGATCCTGCATATATACAATCCTCCAATCTCGCATCTTTCGCTCATGTGAATATAATACCATAATCCTGTTCGGATTACAACCGATTTTTTTCGTTATGTCTGATATCTATCACAAGCTTGTTCGGTTCATCTTCATCCTCATCAAAACTGTACTTGATCTCCTCAGCCGCGGATCCAAGCGTTGATAAAGAAATCTCATTATCAGAATCATTGATATCGAATCGATCCCCCTTATACGTCATGATGATCCGGCATTTTTCATCCTTAAGTGAATACTCAACCTTTATTCTGATAAACGGTTTTTCCAGGTTCGGCAACAAAAGCTGCTGCACAGCCTCCTCAATAGCCAAACGTATACGATACTTATCTGTCGGCGTAACGTCGTTTTGCAAAAGGTATCTGTCAAGCTCGGTGCCAAATACGATAAAATCATAATCCTTGCTGCATATGACAGTCTCAAAAACCCTGAGACTGTGGATAAACCTGCGAGTCAGCTCTTTTTTCGGATTATCAAAAATATCCTCCGGGGTCCCTTCCTCATATATACCCCCATCATCCATGTAAAACACTCGATTTGATATGGCTCTGGCGAAGTTCATCTCATGCGTGACTATAAGCATGGTCTTTCCGCTTTTCGATAAATCCCTTATGACCGCCTGTACCTCAGAAACCATCGTGGGATCAAGCGCTGATGTCGGCTCATCTAAAAGAATCACATCAGGATCCATACAAAGTGTTCTCGCTATCGCAACTCTTTGCTTTTGTCCGCCGGAAAGCTCATCGGGATAAGCAAGTTCCTTGTCAGCAAGCCCAACTCTTTTTAAAAGCTCCATACCCTTGTCATAGGCTTCCTGCTTAGACATACCAAGCAGATCCATCGGTGCGGCCATCAGGTTTTCAATGACCGTCATATGCTCGAAAAGATTGAAGGACTGGAACACCATCCCCATCTTTTGTCTAGCTTTCTTTACATCCGCTCCCTTTGCGGTTATATCTACACCGTTAAAAATGATCTGTCCCTCAGTCGGCTTTTCCAGCAGGTTCAAACACCGGATCAGTGTGGATTTACCGGTACCCGAAGGCCCGATAACGGAGATAACATCACCATCATTTATTATAACGCTTTCATCGTGAAGGGGTGTGACGTCTGTGTACTCTTTTTTCAGATTCTTAATTTCAATCATCAGTCTTCACCCCCTTTAAAATCGACTCCCTTTTACGTCGTTTCGGATTGATCATCTTTTCAATACGACCAACCGCAAACGTCATAAGTGCGCCGAGAATGAAGTAGATGATCGCCACCACTATCAGTGGAAAAAATGCCTCGTACGTCCTTCCTCTGATGATATCACCCATCTTTGTCAAGTCCTGCACTGCGATATATCCGACTATCGCAGTCGCCTTGATAAGTGCGACAACTTCTCCCTTATATACCGGAAGAAAATGCGGGATAGCCTGTGGCAGGATAATTCTGAAAAATGCTTTGACATCGCTGTAGCCCAGTGCAAGCGCAGCCTCTCTCTGACCGTCATCGACCGCTCCGACTCCAAGTTTGAGCATCCCGTAAACTCCCGCTCCGAACACAAGCGTAAACGAAATGATAGCAGCGCTCGGGGGTGAGCCGATCACCGGGGATGCGCTGTCTGACGGCGCTGTGATCAAAGCCGGCATTAAGCTCGCGGGACTCGACGAACTGGCACAGAGCTACCTCAATGAGGCCGCACCCGACAAAGCGGCGAAGGTGCTGGAGGCGGACGGTATTTTGACGGAAGAAGCGTATATGCCGTATGTGGCCTG
>ONKC01000081.1:8755-9136 GCA_900318295.1 uncultured Eubacteriales bacterium | reverse complement strand
TAATTTATTTGTCGTAGCCGTTTTCCACCACATCAATCTTGCCTGTGCGGGGATGGAAAATCAGGCCGTGGATGGGAACATCATCGGGAATGAGGGGATTCAGGCGGATGTATTCCACGGTATCGCGGACATTCTGTTCCGGATGATGGAATTCGTCGGCCCATTCCTGCAATTCCTTCTTGACCATATGAATGAGTTTATCTGCATCATGGTCGATGATGATTATGCATTTGTTTCCAAGGAGTATGTAAGAGAGCAGTTTTCTCTGAAGCGTGCTACCAAGGTTAAGTATGATCCGGAGACAGGTGAGAGTTCAGGAACATACGGTATCGTGGCTTACGCGATGCAGTTTTTGGGTAATCCGTATGTATGGGGCGGTAC
>ONKC01000081.1:0-8727 GCA_900318295.1 uncultured Eubacteriales bacterium | reverse complement strand
TCAGGATTTACGATGCAGATCTGGGCTCACTTCGGAAAGGGACTTCCGCACAGCTCGGCAGCGCAGGCCGGTTGTACGACGAGCGTATCTAATCCGAGACCGGGAGATCTGTTCTTCTACGGTAACGGCGGTATCGGCCACGTAGCTATGTACATCGGTGGCGGTCAGGTCATCCATGCAAGTAACCATCGTGACGGTATCAAGATCTCAAATGCTTACTATCGTCATCCGGTAAAGATCGGTAGACCTTGATAAGTATGTGGAGTAGCATATAGTACTATTAATCAGTTCATGTGATAGGATTTGAAAATGAGTCATAACAAGTATTATGACATAGTGATCATAGGGGCGGGCGCTTCGGGACTTCTAAGCGCCTGCCTTTTGGCGTGTTCGGGAAAGTCTATACTGGTTCTAGAAAAGGAGGACAGAGTCGGAAGGAAGCTGTCTGCGACCGGTAATGGCAGATGCAATCTGACAAATCTTTCTATGGGGTGGAAAAACTATTATGGGGATAAAGAATTCGTGACGAGTGTGATCAGTGCTGTCACTCCGGCCAGAGTTATCGATACTTTCAATCAGCTTGGAGTGCTGACGCGCGAGAAGGATGGCTATGTTTATCCGCATTCGAATCAGGCGGCGACTGTGATCGGTGCTCTGTATAAGGGATGCAGGAAGCCGAATGTCCATATAGAGCTGTCGGCAAGAGTGACTGATGTTTGGTGTGAAGATGCTTATGATGCGACCGGGGTGGCTAGTGAAGTGCCTGAACAGGAGTCTGAACGCTTTAGTGATGATGAGATGCTCAGTGAAAAGGATATCATCGATGTGGATGAGTTTACCGGTCAGGTCACTCACGTACCGGCGAGATTTGAGATAGAGACTGATTCATGTGATTATGGATGTGATACGCTGATTCTTGCCACGGGAGGGCCTGCCGGTAAAGAGCAGGGAGGCTGTGCGGACGGCTATACATTTTTAAAAAAGCTCGGACACAGCGTGACGAAGGTATATCCGGGTCTCACCGGGATGAATGCTGCGGGGCGCTTCTGGAAGGAGGTTGCCGGGACCAGAGTACAGGGGAGCTTTTCTCTGTATGTCGACGGTAAGCAGCAGGGGAGTGAGACCGGTGAAATCCAGATCACGAAGACCGGGGTGAGTGGGATTCCTGTTTTTCAGATGTGCAGAGTTGCGGCCGAGGGGCTTGCGGCAGATAAGCCGGTGTGGGGCGAGATAGATTTCGTACCGACGCTCGGTCAGGCAGAACTCGAAAAATGGATCGATGAAAACGGGTTTGACGGGCTGGTGCCTACTAAGTGGATACCGGTCATTGGAAATGGTCAGAAGAGTGCGGCGCAGATAGCAAAGACTTTGAAGCATTTTGAGTTTACGATCACGGATACTTATGGGATTGAGAAGGCGCAGGTGAGCGCCGGAGGGGTGCCGGTCAGCGAGATTGATTCGGAGAGCTTTGAGAGTTTGAGGTGTCCGGGGTTGTATGTGCTTGGGGAGCTTGTCGATGTCGATGGGATGTGCGGCGGATATAATCTGCATCTCGCGTGGGCAAGTGCTATTATCGCGAGCGAAAGTATCGTTAATTCTTAGTTGCATGAAGACATGCGGAATCTGATACAGTTTACGCTCGGGACCGCTTGCGCTTATTCCCTTACGTCACGTTGCACGACACCATAATACGGTGTCTGCGCAACGACGTAAGCGACATGTCCCTCGCCGTAAAGCTGTAATCAGATTCCTGCAGTACAAGTACGAAATTAAGAATAACGGTGTCTGCGACAAAGGAAAAAGGAAAAAAGAAAAAAGAATAAAGAATAAATGAGAAGGATTAGAGGAATTATATAAATGCTGGAATTAGGTCAGATAAAGATTAATATACTTGATGTGCCTGCTGATGAGAAGGAGCACTTGCGTGAATACACGTCGCAAAAGCTGAAGATTAAAGCGGAGCAGATGCGCAAATTTGAGATATATAAAAGGAGTCTGGATGCGAGAAGCAAGCCGGATATTTTCTATATTTATTCTGTTAGATTCTTATCTGATGATGAAGAAACTATCCTTAAAAAGAATCACTTTAATAAGAACTTAAGACAGGTTAAAAAACCTGTTTTGTATGAATCAAAGCTGACTCAGATCAGAGGGCGCGGTGATGAAAGAATTGTCGTCGTGGGCAGTGGGCCTGCGGGGCTTTTTTGTGCTTATGCACTTGCACTCAGAGGATTGAGACCTATCCTGATCGAGCGCGGTGCTCCGATGGAGGAAAGAGTTTCTGAAGTCGAGAGATTCTGGGAGAGCGGTGAGCTGAACGAAGAGGTCAACGTCTGCTTCGGCGAAGGCGGAGCGGGGACTTTTTCTGACGGGAAGCTTAATTCCGGAGTGAAGGATAAGGATGGAACGAAGAGGTTTATTCTTGAATGTTTTGTGAGATTTGGTGCAGGCAAGGATATCCTTTATGACGGAAAGCCGCATATCGGTACGGACGTGCTCAGATCAGTGATAGTGAATATGCGCAAAGCCATGGAAAAGCAGGGCGTGACATTTTTATTTCATACGAAGTATGTCGGCGTCGAGAAAAAGGATGGTAAGGTCAGCGGTGTCTGGGTGAAGCAGGGTGAAATCCGCGATACGATCCCGTGTGAGCACCTAGTGCTGGCGATAGGACACAGTGCGAGGGATACCTTCGAAAAACTCAAAGAGCAGAAGATCGAAATGAGGCCGAAGCCTTTTGCGGTGGGTGTGAGAGTGCAGCATCGCCAGGAGGACATCGACCGCGCGCAGTATGGTAATATAAAGAATGCTGATAGGTTTACGAGTGTTGATGGTATCATATCCGCAGAAGATGATAACCGAAATGGTGAAGAGAGCAGACTATCGAATCAATCAGATTTATATGTACCGGCAGCGTACTATAAGCTGACCGGGAAAACATCGGACGGAAAGGGTGTGTACTCTTTTTGTATGTGTCCGGGTGGGTATGTCGTGAATGCTTCGTCTGAGACAGGGCATCTCGTGGTAAACGGGATGAGCGATGTCGGGCGTGACTCGGGATATGCAAATGCTGCGATAGTTGTCACGGTCGATCCGGGAAATACCGGTAGAGATGACAGTGCGGCAGGTGAGGTCGAGTACGGAGGAGCTAAAGAGAGTTCTTCGGGAAAACTCGGAGATGATATTTCGACAGATGAGTCCGGATCCGGAAGTGCCGAAACGGATGTTTTTATCGGAGTCGAATACCAGAGACAGCTTGAGAAAAAAATGTATCAGGTTGCGGATGGCAAGATTCCTGTGCAAAGATACGGAGATTTTAAGACTAAAAACAGAATCAGTGTAAACAGCAGCGGAGAAGGCGATGGTAAGGATGGAAGTACACCGTCAAATGTAAAAAACGAGGTGATTGCTCCACAAGCCGAGATCCGTATTAAAGGCCTGTCAAGCAACCAGCCTTCCGTAAAAGGTCAGTGGTTCTATGCTGATGTCGCAAGTGCGCTGCCTGAGGGTATCCATAAGGCCGTATGTGAAGCTATAGATCAGTTCGGAAAGAAGATAAAGGGTTTTGATGCCGATGACACGCTGATCATGGGAATGGAGTCGAGAACCTCATCGCCCGTCAGGATAGTGCGTGACGAGGAGTCCTTGGAAAGCGTGTCGCTACCAGGTCTTTACCCGTGCGGTGAGGGAGCGGGCTACGCCGGAGGAATCCTTTCCGCCGCTATGGACGGTTTGCGGGTAGCTGAGCGGATAGGCGAGAGACTGATGCAGTAAAGATGGGATATACGTCTCTTGCATTCATTGCGATTTTATAGTATAATCGAGCCATATATCTGATGGAGGTCTCGGAATTCCAACTTAGGATTTTATAGATGATGTCCCCAAATGGCGTGAGGGGATAATCTGATATGTGTGTTAAAAATTGATTGAAGAGAGAGTAGACAAATGAGCAGAATTGATTTTAACGACAAAAAAAGAATAGTTTTTAAGGTGGGATCATCCACGATAACCCACGAGGAGACGGGCGGACTTGACCTGGTAAAGCTTGAGAAGTTTATCAGGATCGTATCTGATTTTCGCAATCGTGGAAAGGACGTGATGATCGTATCTTCTGGAGCGATCGCGGTGGGCAGACGAGCCCTCGAACTCAAGGAAAGACCGACAGAGCAGGCTGTGAAGCAGGCATGTGCGGCTGTCGGACAGATCAGGCTGATGACCGTGTATCAGAAGATTTTTTCTGAGTACAATCAAAAAACAGCGCAGGTCCTGATGACAAAGGTGACGATCGCCGACGATACATCCAGGCACAACGCGCAAAACACGTTCAGGGAGCTTCTCAATATGGGCGTGATCCCGATCGTAAATGAGAACGATACGGTCGCTACCGACGAGTTCACGCTTTCCGATAACGACTATCTGTCGGCTATCGTTGCGGCGATATCGGGCGCTGATCTCGTGGTGCTCCTCAGTGATATCGACGGACTTTACTCGGACGATCCGAGAGTGAATCCTGATGCCGTTCGTATCCCGAAAGTTGATATGATCACCGATGAGATGCTCGAGATGGCGAAGGGACCGCAGACTGATGTCGGGACAGGTGGCATGATCTCGAAGCTTGAGGCAGCGGGTATTGCGAACGACGCCGGAGCGGATATGCTCATCATCAACGGAAACGATATGGACAACATCGAAAGAGCGTTTAACGGTGAGGACATCGGTACACTTTTTACTGCGCACAAGACGAAACATTTTCACCTGAAAAACTATCTCGACACGCCGAGGCTCTGATGTTCGGATGGCTGATCAGGGATACACATATTGGATGGATGAGATGGCTAATCAGGGATAAACGCAAATTGAGTTTTTAAACCATCAGGAAAATTAAAGTGGAAAAACAAACACATAAAAAAGAAATAAGAAAGCAAATGATAAGCCGAAGGGATGCACTGAGTGAAGCGGAAAGAATCGAGTTTTCGCGGTGCATCGCCAAGCGGCTTTTTGCTATGAATGAGTATAAAAATGCGGGGACAGTCCTTTCGTACGCATCGTTCCGATCTGAGGTGATGACTGATGAGATAAACAAGCGGATCATTTCGGACGGAAAGAAACTCTATCTGCCGAAGACTTATGTGAAGGAAGGGATCATTAAGTTCTTTCTTGTGACCAGTTTCGATGCGGACATCGCATCCGGAGCAATGGGGATCATGGAGCCTCGGGAGGAAGCCTACAGGCTGTATGTCGGTAAAATGTGTGGACAGGGTGGAGAGAGTATTGACGACGGAACAGAGAGTGCCCCTGTGGGCGGAGAGCCGGAAGACCGAACCCTCGTGATCATGCCCGGAGTTGCCTTTGATGCGGACGGAAACCGCATGGGTTACGGTGGTGGATTCTATGACAGATTTCTGGATCGAAACCGGGAACTCAGTGAGCACACGGTCATGCTCGCGTATTGTGCTCAGAAGGCCGACAGACTCCCTACCGAGGCGACCGATATGAAGCCAAAACTTGTTTTGACAGAAGAGGGGTTTCTATGATATAATGTTTGTTTGCAGGTGCTCTCACCTGCAGGATGTATAAAAACACGGGTAGAATGCCCTGTATAGGGGCTTCCGAGATAAAACATGGGAAAACAGGAGGAATGAAATGAAACCTTATGGACTTAACGAACTCAGAAAAATGTATCTGGATTTCTTTGAGAGCAAAGGCCATCTTGTGATGCCGAGCTTTTCTCTGATTCCGCAAAACGATAATAGCTTACTTCTTATCAACGCCGGTATGGCACCTTTGAAGCCGTACTTCACAGGTCAGGAGATACCGCCGAGAAAGCGCGTGGCTACCTGCCAGAAATGTATCCGTACAGGTGATATCGAGAATGTAGGTCATACAGCGAGACACGGTACATTTTTCGAGATGCTCGGAAACTTTTCCTTCGGGGATTACTTTAAGCATGAAGCGATTGCGTGGAGCTGGGAATTTTTAACGAAAGTTTTGGAAATCCCGGAGGATCGTCTCTATCCTTCTGTTTACGAGGAGGACGATGAGGCGTTTGAGATCTGGGAGAAGGAGGTCGGAGTCGCACCGGAGAGAATCTTCCGTTTCGGAAAAGAGGACAACTTCTGGGAGCATGGTGCAGGCCCGTGCGGTCCGTGCTCTGAGATATACTTTGACCGCGGAGAAAAATACGGCTGCGGCAAGCCTGACTGTACAGTCGGCTGTGATTGCGACCGTTATATAGAGATTTGGAATAATGTGTTCACTCAGTTCGAGGGTGACGGACACGGCGGATACGAGGAGCTCGCAAGTAAGAATATCGATACAGGTATGGGACTCGAGCGTCTGGCTACCGTGATGCAGGATGTGGATTCGATCTTTGATGTCGACACGATCAGACACCTTCGCGAGGAGGTCTGCAGGATCGCGGGTGTAGAGTACGGAAAGGATCACAAGGTTGATGTGTCAGTGAGAGTCATCACTGACCACATCAGATCCGTGACATTTATGATATCCGACGGTGTAACAATGTCAAACGAGGGACGCGGTTATGTGCTCCGTCGTCTGCTTCGTCGTGCTGCGCGTCACGGAAGGCTGCTTGGCATCGAGGGAACATTTTTATCGGAACTCAGTGACGTCGTGATCGATGATTCGAAGTCGGGTTATCCGGATCTCGAGGGACGTCGTGATTATATCAAAAAGGTGATCAGCGTCGAGGAGGAGAACTTCGCCAGAACGATCACACAGGGTCTGGCTATACTCGAGGATGAGATGGCCCAGATGCATTATAAAAAGACAACCGTGCTTTCCGGAGAGAAGGCTTTCAAGCTTTGTGATACATACGGATTTCCGCTTGATCTTATCATGGAGATCATCGGTGAGTACGGCTTTACGGTAGATGAAAGAGAGTTTGACAAGGCTTTGGAAAAACAGCGTCAGACTGCGCGTGCTGCCCGTAAGGAAACAAACTACATGGGTGCGGATGCGACTGTTTATCAGGAGATAGATGCTGCGATCGGAAGCGAGTTTGTGGGATATGACAAGCTGAACCATATCTCTCGGATTTCCGTTCTGACTTCTACGGATGCAATCGTCGAGGAACTCTTATCCGGACAGAAGGGTACGGTTATCGTAGATGAGACGCCGTTTTATGCTACCATGGGTGGTCAGATGGCTGATACCGGTATGATAGAGACTCAGTCGGGAGTTTTCCGTGTTGATGATACCATCAAGCTTCAGGGCACAAAGATCGGACATGTCGGAGAGGTGATCGACGGAAAGATCTGCGTAGGTCAAAATGCTGACCTCCAGGTAAATGAGACTCAGCGTATGCTGACGGCCAACAACCACAGTGCGACACATCTTATGCAGGAGGCGCTTCGTCGCGTGCTCGGCAGCCATGTGGAGCAGCAGGGTTCATATGTTGATAAAGAAAGACTTCGTTTCGACTTTACGCATTTTTCACCGATGACAGATGAGGAGATCAAAAAGGTCGAGGATATTGTTAACGATCAGATCAGACTCGGACTCGGCGTGACTACCGAGGTCATGACATTGGAGGAAGCAAAGAAGACAGGAGCGATGGCTCTTTTCGGAGAAAAATACGGAGAGTTTGTGCGCGTCGTAAAGATCGGTGATTTTTCTACAGAGCTTTGCGGTGGTACGCATGTTGATAATACTAAGAATATCATTTCTTTCAAGATCATCTCTGAGAGCGGTATCGCAGCGGGTGTGCGTCGTATCGAGGCGCTGACTTCAGTCGGGCTTATCGATCATCTGAATGAATCTGATCTGATCCTTCACAAGGTTGCCGCTAGTCTTAAGTCGGCACCGGCTGATGTTGATGAGAAGGTTGTGCGTCTGCAGGAGGAGGTCAAGGCTCTTCAGAAGGAAAATGAGAAGCTGAAGTCCAAGCTTGCAAAGGATGCTGCCGGCGATGTCAGCAGCGAGGCTATCGATCACAACGGAGTGAAGCTTTTGACCAAGCAGCTTGACGGCGTGGATATGAACGGCATGCGTCAGCTTACTGATGATATGAAAAATAAACTGGGCGAGGCATTTATCGTGCTGGCTTCGGCTTCTGACGGTAAGGTTAGTCTGGTTGCGACTGCTACTGACGGAGCGATCGGTAAGGGTGCTCATGCGGGCAACCTGATCAAGGAGGTCGCTGCAATCGTCGGCGGTGGTGGCGGCGGAAAGCCGAACATGGCTCAGGCGGGCGGTAAGAATCCCGACAAAATACCGGAAGCGCTTAAGAAAGCTATTGATGTAATGAAGGAACAGATTAAATAGTATCATCGCATGATGAAAGTGCATATCTGTGAGGGCACGCTTGCGCTTTTTTATCATACGTCACGTTGTGCGACTCGAAAAAACCTCGTCTGCGCAACGACGTATGATACACATCCCTCACAGTGATATGCTTCTTTCATCACGCTTGATTATTTGGGGGTTGTTATGTCCGCAAGAACTAAACAGCTTTTTATATTTGCGATCTTAGCGGTTTTTGTTGTCGGGATTATTATCGTGGTTCGCCGCAATAAGGGGGCGGCCGGCGATGCCATGAGTGAGCAAATCTTCGCGATGGATACGGTGATGAACCTGACGGTGTATAAGACCGAAGGTATGGTCGGGGAGCTGGAGGATGTGCTCGGTGAGATGAGGGAGTGCGTTTACCGGTTGGAGAATGAGCTGTCTGTGACGAAGGATGACAGTGAGATCGCGAAGCTGAATGCA
>ONKC01000078.1 GCA_900318295.1 uncultured Eubacteriales bacterium | reverse complement strand
CCCAGAGCCATGCTTCCGATCAAAAGTCTGGCTTTTCCGACCATTGTTATCGTCATCATGAGTACAGGGATCATGATACAAATAAAACAAATATACTCGATAGTATTCTCCATATTCTCTTCCCTTCCTGCCTATAAGATACCATCTTCAATGAGTCTTTTTTTCAGTTGCTCCCTCATACGCATCATCATTGATTTTACCTTGCTTTGAGAAAAACCAAATCTTTTTGCTATTTCTTCTATATCATCAAAAAACCAATATCTTCTCAAAAAAACATCTCTTTTTTCTTCGGGCTGCTCTCTTAGGAATCGATTTAACGACTCTGAGATTGCCATATTGTCTATCACTTTTTCAGTAGTGTCCGGCCCTGCCACAAACATATCAAGCTCATCTGACAGCATCACCATGTTGCTCTGTCTTTTCTGCCTTCTCTCTTTTTTATAGTGGTCAAGCGATAATCCTCTTACTATCCTCGCCAAAAAAGCAAACAGGTATGTCCTCGGCTCATGAGGCGGGATGGAGTTCCACGCTTTAAGATATGTCTCATTGACACACTCTTCAGCGGCCCCATAGTCGCCAACCACCTTCATAGATAATCCGGTGAGACTCCTGCCGTATTTCTGTCCGGTGATGCTTATGGCATTCTCGTCACGAGCCAGATACATATCTACAATCTGTTCATCTTCCAAACTGATACCTCCGAATCGTTTTATACCGTTTCAGCATCATCCGAGCCCATGTACTCGACACATAGCATAGTCAGATCGTCGAACTGTTCGGCATCGTTTAAGAACAGATATACATCTCTGTCGACCAACATCAGGATGTCTTCCGGTCTTCCGTCAGGCTTTGAGTTTATCGCCTTTAACATCCTTTCCATACCAAATTGTTCTTCTTTATCATTCATCGCCTCCGGTACACCGTCCGTGTATACCATAAGCTTCGACCTGGGTTCAAGCTTAATCTCATAGTTTGGAAACTTCAGTCCTTTTTTCAATCCGAGCATAGCACCATGCTTATCCTCGACTATCTCAAACTTACCGCCCTCGTGGTATATAACAGGCTTTTCATGCCCTGCGTTTGCAGCCTCAACCACTCCTGTTCTTGTATTGAGGATGCCAAGCCAAACTGTGACAAACATCGTTTCAGGATTGTTTGCACAGATCATATCGTTTACCTCTTCAAGGATCCTTCCCGGATCCCCTCCGTACGAAACACGACTCTCGATCAGACTCTTGCTCATCATCATAAACATGGCCGCCGGGATACCTTTACCGGAAACATCCGCCATGATGATCGCCAGATGATCATGGTCGATAAAGAAGAAATCGTAGAAGTCCCCACCAACCTCCTTTGCAGGAGTCATATCAGCATAGATCAAAAGCTCGTTTCTGTCCGGGAACGCAGGGAACTTACTCGGAAGCATATCTGCCTGGAGCTTTGCTGCCAGGTTAAGCTCAGTGTTTACCCTTTGCTTCTCCAACTGGATATGTGTGTTTTCTTCGATATAGTCATGTAGCTTTCGATTCATATTTTCAAATGATCTTGCTACAGTTTCAATCTCATCTCCGGTATTTACATCGATCACAAGCTCCTTATCCGTGGCCAGATTATCAACCATATCGACTGCCGCCAGATTAAGCTTTAAAAGCGGACCGATGATACGCCTGCGAACAAATGAGTAAAAGACGATCATCGTGATCAACATGATCAAACACATATGCAAAAGGATCACAATTACTATCCTTATGGAACCGGACCGAATATGAGGCATAAGAATATCGGACTCTACCATAGCTACTGCTTTTCCTTCGCTGTTTAGCAACGGAGTGAGCGCTGCTGCCAGGTCCATATCCTTGTAGGTATAGGTATAGAACTCTGATTCCGATCTTTCATATGCATCTATAACTTCATCATTGGGATAAGTACCGTCATACTCCCAGAAATCCAAAAGAGGTCTTGAATCCTTATCTGCCTGTGAATCCCAGATATACCGTATTCCTTCCTTTTCGGGAACAAATACATAGAGATATCTGAGTCCTCCTGTTTTGACCATCCCCTGCATTTCAGAAAGCACGGATTCGTAGTATTCATCCTTCTGTCCTGTTTCAAGGTAGCGTTTTGCCTTGTTTGCATCTATTCTTTCTGAAAGCATTTCAGCATAGGAAACCGAAAACTCCTGATAGATGTTTAGGATTTCCTTTTGAAGAAGTACGCCGACTACGATATCTACGGCTATAAGAATTATAAGAAAAAAGATCACCAGACGGATTGCTGTGACAGTCGCAAGTTTTCTCTTTCTAACACTGTATTTTTCCTGCCTCATATAGCTCCTCCCATGGCATTCGCCCGGTGCATTTTATCAGTTTCGACATCATATCAGATGATCGTGACGTATCAGATTATCGTGATCATATTATCAAATCCGGTCATTTCAAAAATCTCGGAAATCGGATTCGGAACATTTTTCACGTTCAACTCTCCGCCCTTATCACTCATCTTCTGATCAGCCATAACAAACACTCTCAGTCCGGCACTCGAAACATATTCAAGCTTCTCCAAATCCAGTATAAGCTTGTCGCAATTTAAGACATTTTCGTTGATCTTCTCAGTCACCTGTGGTGATGAGTTTGTATCCATCTTTCCTTCGATATGGATGATCACTTCGTTACCGTTTTGTTCTGCACTAAGATTCAGCATATTCATACCTCCGTTTCTGTTATGAGTATTCTTTTACAAAACCCGAAAAATCTTTTTCCGGCATAGGCTTTCCAAAGTAAAATCCCTGTATCACATCACAACCGGCATCCTTCAAAAAGTCAACCTGTTCACGTGTCTCCACTCCCTCGCAAAGGACGACCATATTCAATTCCTTTGCCATGCGGATAACATTGTTAAGAACTATCTTGTCGTTGTCTGCAAGCGTCTTTCCCCTGTGCATAAAGACTCCGTCGATCTTTAAAACATCGATCGGTATAGAGCTTATCAGGTTGAGCGATGAGTACCCTGAACCGAAATCATCCATCGAAACCTTGATACCGCGATGATTGCATCTTGTGATAAAGCTCATCGCAGGTTCTATGTTTTCGATATAGATACTCTCCGTCAACTCGAACTCGATAAACTCAGGCGGAACATCATACTTGTTCAACAGATGGTCTATGTAAAACAGAATATTTTCATTTTCCAGATGCCTGCGCGATACGTTTATGGAAATCGGTACGACATAAGCACCCGAATCGAGCTGTCTTCTCAAATACTGGAACACCTCATCATAAACATAATAATCAAGCTGTATGATATTTCCGTTTGATTCAAACTCAGGTATAAACTCATCCGGATAGACAAAGGATCCGTCCTCACGCCTCCATCTGATAAGCGCTTCCGCACCTATTACTCTCTCATTGTCACAGGAGATCTTTGGCTGATAGTAAACAACCAGGTTGTGATTTTTGATAGCTGACGGAAGCTCGTTGTTTAATTCCTCAGAACGACGAAGCTCCTCTATCATCTTATCGGTAAATACCACACAGTGCATTCCCTTAAAAACCTTGGCCTGCTTTCGTGCTGTATTTGCATAGCTTATGGCAGATGCCGCATCCATCTTCGGATCTCGGACAACATATACACCACTGTTAAAGCGGATCTGCGAATCACTTACTACCTTCTGAAGGGTTATAGCATTGTGCTGATTTACACTTTCCACCCTTTCTCTTATCTTTTCTTCGTTCGGGTTTTCCGACCTGATAGCCATGATAAAGTTATCAGAGTAAAACCTGCATGCATCGATTATCCCGGGAACCTCCGATGCAAGCTGACCTGCGACAAGCAAAAGCTCGTCACCCTTTCTGTAGCCGAAGTTTTCATTTACCAGCTTAAAGTGGTTTATATCGGTACAAAGTATCACGATACCATGATTCTCATCGACAAGCTCCGGTATCGCATCGTCTATCGTCTTTACAAATGTCTCGTATCTGTGAAGACCCGAAAGATAATCAAGCACCTCATCCTCGGATGCACCCGTTCCGGCGCGACGTTTTTTCTCATACTGTAAAACCTGCTCGAATATAAGCTCCTTAAGTGCCATCAGCACTGAAACGTCACGTTCACTGGGATATCTTTTCGTGCCTTCGAAGACCATCTCCAAAAAACCCTGGAACTCTCCCTCGTCTATATCCTTCAGAAAAATAGTCACATACCCTTCGTCAACCTGACCGCTGACAGGGTTTTCTTCACTCTCGCTATCATAAATAAGGTATTCGCGTTCAACCGATGTATCGATGTTTTTCATCACCGATTCCGGAAAAGCGATAACCTGATTCAGTCTTCTCGGAAGCTTGGACATGAGTATCTCATGCGTTATCTGAGTAGACAGCCTTCTGCTTGCAGGCTGGTGAATCCTGAGTGCTGCAAGCTTCAGTGAATCGGCTACATACTTCATCAGAGTATGTATGGCCTCTGACGGCAGAGTACTCCCCTTTATGATCTCTTTAGCGGCATCAACGAGCACCCATGAACAGTTCAGAGACTCGTTTCTGTCAAACTTCGTTTCCATGTAAAACCCCCTCCATCAATACGTGTTATAATTACCGAGCACACGAAGAACCTTCGCTTCCTCGGATATTCCCCTCAGTGCATTTTTCACCGCGGGATCTTCGATGTTGCCTTCAACATCGACAAAAAACCTGTATTCCCACTGTCTGTCCTTGATCGGACGCGACTCGATAAGCGTTAAGTTCAGATCGTTGAACAAAAAGTGCGACAGTATCCTGTACAGACTTCCGCTGACATGCGGAAGCTCTATCATCAGGCTGATCTTATCAGCTTTTTTTGTATATATTTTATCCGGTCCGATTATGATAAATCTTGTTTGATTATTATTCTCAGTCTGGATATTTTCTTTTATTATCTCAAGCCCATACTCCTTAGCAGCATTTGCACTGGCAATCGCAGCGACCGACCTGTCTCCGTCGTTTAATACCTTTTTTGCTCCTGCCGCCGTGCTCTCATACTCGATTCCGGAGATCGCGGGATGCTCTTCTAAAAACTGTCTGCACTGCATCAGCCCCTGCGGGTGCGAATACACTGTTTTAATATCATCTATGGTAATCCCCGGAAGTCCTACCAGACACTGGTCGATCACCATTATATGCTCTCCGACGATCGCATTGGGATACTTTAGGATGGAATCGTAGTTTGCACTCACTCCGCCCGTGGACGAGTTCTCGATGGGAAGAACTCCGAAGTCAGCCCGCCTGTCACTGACCGAGCGCATCACTCCGCCAAAGGTTGGCTCATGGGTCTGCTTGACTTCAGTTCCGAAAACCTCCTCCATCGCAGCCTGCGTGTACGTTCCTCTGACTCCGAAATATGAGACTGTTTTTGCTTTCGAAAAATCAATAGTTTCCCTTCTCTCAAATCCGGTTATATCATCAGCATCTTTTTTTATCTTGTTTATAAGGCCGTACTGATACTTTCTCGAGATACTCATAAACTGCTCAAACAGTTCTCGTATCGCTGCTCTGTTAAACTCGTTATGAGTCAGCTTTTCAACCGCATCAAGCTTGTCAATCTCTCTGGCCCTGTCTAAAACCTCTTTTCCGACATTTACCTTGTACTCGGCTACATCCTTTGCAATCGCCATGCGGTCTTCAAAAAGCTTTACTATCTGCTCATCTATCTCATCAATTCTTTTGCGTGATTCGGATAAATCAACCATGCTGTATTTGTCCCTTCAATTCAATTAATAATCTTTGAGTTCCTTCTCAACCTCAGACCAGTTTTCATCCACTACTGCGTGTCTTATACGCTCATATCTGGTCACATGGATTCCGGATATCCTGTATTCACTCATCTCTGACATGATCTCAAGACAGGTATCATAATCTCTGTCAGTCACAGCCAGCTTCATCCTATGATAGTATTCGTTCAGGTCCTTCTCAAGGATGAGCGGACGGTTATGCAATACAGATGCGGAAAGCTGCTCCATGGACGATGGCTCTACCGATCTCATTCCCGTCGCCTGTGCCGGTGCACTTTCGGGGATTACCCGTGGTGTCTGAGGCTGAGGCTGTACGGGAGTCTGCGATGCAAAGGCGCTTTCGCTTTGCAAGGACGGAGTCCCTACCGGAGTAGGCTGCGGTGCGTCGAACCGGGCTGCCTGAGCCTGTGCATCTCTTCCCGGGTGTTCTTCCGCAACTTCTTCTAACGGTGTCTGTATGTCATCAAACTCTTCTATATCATCACCAAGCGAGAGTTTCTCGACATTTTTCTTTGATGTGTTTTTCATCATCTGCTCAAGTTCGGATTCCGGCTCTTCCTCAGATTCTGCCTTCGGTCTGTCAGTATAGATAAGAGTTCCTACCTTGACACCGTCCTCACTTATCTCGTCATCATCAGACTCTACACCCACATACCCCTTCTCTATCAGGCGTTCTAACTCATCCTCGCTCACATCCGTGATCACCAGATCACCGCGTCCCGACCAGGAAAATGCTATCATCACGAGGATCACCAAAACCAAAAGCGGTATCATGGCTATCTTAAGAACCGAGTTTGCCACAAATACAAGAATGCACATCGTCATACAAGCGATAAGTCCTGTTCTTAAGCCCTTGTCAAGCTTCTCAAAATACCATATAAGCAAAAAGAACAGTATGAGCGCATACAAAAGTGGCATGTATTTAAGCAGTGCTGTTAAAAATGTTCCCTTGATAGCATACGCCGTAACTATAAGCGCTATCGATGGCAACTGAAGTATGATGCACGGTCCTGCCTTTACCTTGTCTCTTGTCTTTACCCACACGATATCAAAGGCAATCTGAAGCACAAGTATCATACCCGCAAGGTAACTCATGTAGCAAAAAATCCCCGCAGTGTTCAGCGTGAGTGTGGAAAGCTTTATCGGGTCATCTGCAAGTGCACGTAAAAACCCATCTCCGACAAGGTGGACCAAAGCAAAGAGAATCATAAGTGCGTACAGAGCGCGTCCCTTTTGTTTTCTGGCAGGAACGGCATAGAATCCCCATGCGCTCACAAGTACCAAAAGTACGCCTATGATCGATATCGTTGCCTGCGTTATCATTATACGATCTCCTCCAACATCTGTTGCGTGGTCTTACCTGTTACCGGGTGCTTTTTCCATGGCGCTATCTGTCCTAACGGCTTAAGCACGAATTCTCTTTTTGCGATCTCTATATGCGGGACTGTCAGACCCTTTGTCTCTATGATCTCATCATCAAAATAAAGTATATCCAGATCTATCGTCCTCGGACCCCAGTGCTCTTTTCTTTCTCTTCCGAGCTTTTCTTCTATCTCATGAATCCTATCCAAAAGCTCATCGGCTTCATAAAGGGTTTTCAGAAAAATAGCCCCGTTCAGAAAATCCGGCTGATCTGTCACCCCATACGGCTTTGTCTCGATCAGATCGGAAACTCTAATTACATCTATCTTTTTATCCTTCTTTAAAAGGTCGATCGCATCGTCGATATTCTTTCTTTTGTCTCCGAGATTTGCTCCTATCGAGATATAAACCTCATGTCGACTTCTTTCCAATCGTACACTCACGGTATCGAGAGGAAGCAGTATCGGTGCCCATGGTTTTTTCAGCTCCATGGTGATCCTTGTTACCATGGGGAATGTCAATAGGATCGCATCACAGAGGTGTTCGGCTAAAGCCTCTATAAGCTGGAATGTGGTCTTTTCCATCTCCTCTTTTACAAGATGTGAAACCTTTGCATAGTCGATGGAATCGGCAATATCATCACTGTATCCGGCTTTTCTTAACGGAAGTTCGAGTATCATCGACACCAAAAACTTCTGTCCGAGGACATTTTCCTCTTTCAGTACGCCATGGTGACCGTAAACCTCCAAATCCTTTATGATGATCTGATCCACTTTTTACTCCTTTACATGATCAAGCTTCGGTTCGAAGCATTGAGAAAAACAGCTTTCTTAACTCCTCATCTTCGGTAAAGCATCCTGTGGTTTTGTACGTCATGGTTTCGGTGCCGGGCTTTTTTACGCCACGCATCGACATACACAAATGCTCTGCCTTTGCCACCACCATTACTCCCTTTGGTTTAAGGTTATTCTGGATAGCCTCGGCGATCTGAGTCGTCATTTTTTCCTGTATCTGAGCACGTCTTGCATAAACCTCTACGGTACGCGCAAGCTTGCTTAAGCCGACCACCTTTCCGTCCGGAACATATCCTATCGACACCGTCCCGAAAAACGGTAAAAGATGATGCTCACATACGGAATAAAAATGTATATTTTTTTCGATAACAATATCGCCTGTCTCGGATGTGAAGGTGCGGCTCAAAGGCTCTGCCGGGTCCTGCTCGTATCCTCCGAATATCTCCTCGCACATGTTGCTGATGCGATACGGAGTATCGACAAGGCCTTCTCTTTTTGTGTCCTCACCTATACCCTCGAGTATAAGTCTCACACCCTCTTCGATCTTTTGCTTGTCCATCATATCCTCCATGACGAGCACCCAGGCGAGTCACCGCATGCGTGCTTGAAGCACGCATGTCGGATCAAAGGTTATTTGTGCTCGTCGCAAATAACAGTCTTTATTTTACTTTAACCTCACAGAACATAAACTTTCCTGCAGCATTTGCAACTATCATGCTCTTTCCCTTTTTAAGCGCGTGAAGCACTCCGTTTGAATCCACATCTACAACATTCGGTTTCTGTGAGATCATATAGCCGTCCTCGTATCCGTAAGTAAAATGGTTCTTTGGATAATACTTGATCTTCAGGACTTTGTAGCTGCCTTTTTTCATCGTTATTTTTTTCTTGGAAAGCTTTGCACTTTGCACGCCGCTAAGCTTCGCCCAATCAACGATATGTACCTTGCATTTTATCTTGCATTTTTTATACTTGGCAGTGATGATCACGGTATCTCTCAATCCGTTCTCATAAGTAAGGACACCTTCTTTAACCTTGACTGTTTTCTTGTTACAAGACCACTTGATCTTGTCAGCTGCAACTTCTGTCGGATAGCTTCC
>ONKC01000023.1 GCA_900318295.1 uncultured Eubacteriales bacterium | reverse complement strand
ATAAGCTCGGCAAAAACGAGGATTACAAGATTAAGCGAGTTTACGGCTCTTACTCAAAACCGATAAAGGTTAAGGTTAAATAATAATCCGTACAGTACATAAAGAGCCATGCGATTTGACGCATGGCTCTTTTCTTATGAACGAGATTAAACAAATCTGAGATAATTCTGCTATTTCTATCAGCACTCACCGACAAACGAAGTTTCTGCAGGCCCCTTCATAAGGACCTCTCCCGTCTCCAGCCAGGTATCATACAAACTACCGCCTCTTATCTTTACCTCGACCTCAGTACCTCGTTTTACAAAGCCGTTTAAAACCGCTGCCACGGTGACGGCACACGTACCCGTGCCGCAGCTAAGAGTCTCGCCGGAGCCCCGCTCCCACACACGCATTTTTACGGTGTGATCATCGATGACCTCGACAAACTCGGTATTTATCTTTTCCGGAAAAGCCGGATGGTTTTCAAATAAAGGTCCGATCTTTTCGAGCTCCAGCCCGTCGACATCTCCACCGAGTGAATCGTTTATGAGTGTCCCTTTTGAATCCTTCATAAAGACGACGCAATGAGGATTACCCATAGATACGCAGGTAACGGAGTAGTCTTTACCATCCACCCTGAGCATTCTCTTTATCACTGCACCCTTTGGCACATCCGCTCCGTATAATGGATCATCTGTGGCTATCATCGCCTGAGCTCCCATCTCAGCTACCTTCACCGGGATATCCTCAGCTTTAAGTATCGCCTGACCCATATTCACTTCAACGTATGTGCAGACAGCCTTCTCAGATGCTTTGTCTTTTTCAACGGTGAGCTTAAGTGTCTTGATCCCGCTTGCCGTCTCAGCCTTGATCTCGCAGGATCCGGTGTTTTCTCCGGTGCTTATGATCTCCGGCGAAAGCAGGCGCTTATCAAAAGCGAACTTCGCCACACATCTGATACCGTTTCCGCACATCAGGCCCTCAGATCCGTCAGCATTGAACATGATCATACGCACATCCGCGCCGTTTTTCTCATCCTCGGAAGCTCTCACTCTCGACGGAGCTACACAGATCAATCCATCCGCTCCAATAGAAAAATGCCTGTCGCTGACCTTGATAGCAACCTTACTGACGTCCTCTCCTTCGACTGTCAAAAGCTTACCGTCTTTATCATACGTTACAGGCACACTGTCATCAAAACCTTCAAAAAGGTTTATATATACGTAATCGTTTCCGGTTCCATGCATTTTTACGAACTTCATTTTTATACCTCCACCTGACTATCCGTCTCTCTGACTGCGATACTTAGTCCACAGGTGCTCATGATGGTCTGGTTCATCTCGAGATCATACTTGAGCTCGAGAGTAAAACCGTTGTTATACACAGTCTTCTCGGCAAATGCCGTGTGTACGCCTATCTCAAGCTCTCCCGCGGGGGAGGGATAGTAGCTCACTGTTTTATGATTTGGGATAAAGACCATGTGTGAGTCGCCATCGCCGCCCTTTATCAGCTCGACCTGTGACTCACCGATACGAAGAAGGTTGTTTATCACCTTCACCTGTCCGGTCTCATCCTCATCCACTACCTCTTCATAGCTCAGGCAATCAAAACCGTCCTCGTCCTGATAGAGCTCACCGACTGAGATAACCTCTATCGGATCGAGCTCACCGAGGCCGTAATCATGCCGGCTGCTTATTTTTATCTTTACCTGTCCCATATCCTACGCCCCTTCTAAAGCATAACTGAACTCATACCTTGCTTCCCTTAGAACCACCGAAGCTTGCCGAATCAAGTATATTTGTATCAAAGGTAAATGTCAGACTCTCTTCGATTCGTGCTCTCTTCAATGCCAACTGGATCATACGGTCAAGAAGCTCCTTATACGGCACGCCAACCGGCTCCCACAGATAAAAAGCGAGAGAACCCGGTATGGTGTTTATCTCGTTATAGTAAAGCTTATCAGTGTCCTCATCGATCATGAAGTCGATACGTGAAACACCGTTACAGCCCAAAGTCTGGAAGGCTTTTACGGCGAGATTTCTGATCTCTTCGCGCCTCTCCGGCGATACCTCTGCAGGGATCTTTCTCGATACGCTTGCCATACCTTTTGAACCGCTGCCTTTAGCGTTGCTCACATACTTGTCTTCATAGCTCAGTATATCCTTAGTATGCATCGGCTCCTCGATCTCTGAAGCGATCGCATCATTTTCATCACCGAGCACGGAGCAGTTGATCTCTCTGAGGTTCGTGATCGCATGCTCTACGAGTACCTTTGTCGCATAGCGGAAAGCGTCATCTATCGAAGCCGAAAGCTCTACTCTGGTCTTTGCCACGCTGATTCCGACAGAAGATCCTAAGTTTACCGGCTTGACTATCACGGGGAGCCCAAGCTTATCCTCGACTTTATCAAGGAGGCTTTCGACATCCTCATAATCCTTCAGTGTGAAAAGAAGAGCATCAAGCACCGGTACACCGTTCTCCTTGAGCACCGGCTTCATCATATATTTATCCATACCGATCGCGGATGCCATCACATCGCATCCGACAAACGGAATACCCATCGTCTTTAAGTAGCCCTGGAAAGCGCCGTCTTCTACATTGGTTCCGTGTACGACCGGAAAAGCCACATCGATCGGAACACTGACGCCCTTTCCGAACTTCTTCGGCGGGTGAGCCACGAGCTTCACCTGGTCGTCCTCATTGATCATGATCACTCGCTGAGACCTTGAAAGAAGCCCCTTTATATCCTTGTAGCTTTCGATCTTTCCGATATCATCTCCGATGTACATTTCATTTTTCTTTGTCATATAGACAGGGATAACATCGTATTTTTCTGTGTCCATACTTAAAAATGCCTGGATTCCCGAAATCACGGATACCTCATGTTCCACGCTTTTTCCGCCAAACATCATTGCTACTTTTGTTTTCATTTTCTTCCTCCGTTTATCGAGAGCATTAAGCATTTATGAGCTCTCTATCCACCCCATTATACACAAAAAGCCTTGCGTTTGCAAGGCTTTTGCGGGAATAATATTCTATGAGATATATCTGTCCTGCTTCACGCTTTTTTTGATGTAGGATGATGATTTGTTAAAATACGTCTCCAGTGCTTTATCCCAATATTTTTCTTTGGCTTTTTCATTTACTTCTCCGTATACGGAATACGGTTTCTGATATGCTGTAGCATAATCCATGGCGACCTTATAAGTTTTATTATTGTTTATCGCTTTTTTACCCACCATAATCTTTTTGATCCGCTTTCCTTTTTTTGCGGATGCTTTGTAGGTGACGGTCAATCCGGCAAGCTGGAGTGTTTTTGCCGAATATTTCGTTTTATCCTTCAGCATATAGTCGATAGACTTTTCCAGCATTTTTTTGATATCTGCTCCCTTGATCTTTTTCCTGACAATGATATACTGTTCGCCGATCACTTTCTTTATCATGGGAGCAGTAACATCACCCTTCTTTATCCCTGCCAGAAGCTCGGACGTGGTAATAAGGGCAATATCTGACTTGGTAGTAAGCATTATAGCGTCACTGACTGCTCGACCGATATATGTCTCTGCATTTTTCTTTTTTATCTGTTTATTTTTAATAGCGATCGGAGAGTGTCCGATGACAGGCTCTACATAAGGAGTTGCATCGCTTCCGTAAACGGCCGTCCTCGCATCTCCTAACATATCCTTTTCATAGTCCTCCTTCGGGAAAAGCACGGGGATTTTTGACTCGAGTTTTTCTGCTGTATCAGATCCGTAAACAAGACCGGAGTCAGTCGGCTCTATGATCACGCCTTTTACATCCTTTGTGCATAACTCCTTGACCAAAACATACTCGTTTGTGGCCGGACCTGCTTTCGGATCGAACTTTTCCCGTGAGTCGACAACACCAAAGGAGGTATAGTACATATCGGATGTTTTCTCTATTTTTTGTGTGAGAGTATCCAATACTGCATCCTCCGTGACGCCGTCCTGCTCTACCAAAGCGTTTCCGTAAAAATGTACAGATCCTTTAGCTACCTGTGAGAAAATGTTTTTGCAAATAACAGATCCGAGTACTCTTGTTGTGCCGTCACTTTTTATAAGTGAACTGTTTTCATCACTATAGGATGAGTTTTCCACTAGTGAGGAAGATACGATATCCAGAGTTGATTTGCTGTTTTCTATAAAGCTTACCGCAAGACCTGAATTGCTTTGGAAGATGCAATTCAGGATATGGCACGTGGTAGAGTCAGTCACATAAATCGCTTCTCCGACAGGTGCCTGGCATCCATCAAACGTTGTATTTTTTATCAGCACTTTGCTGTTTTTCGCCCGGACGCCTCCTCCGGCATTCTCTGCACTCACGTTTGAAATACGACAATTTGATATCGTTACATCTGCATTATCCGCATTTATGGCACCGCCTTCTATTGCCAGATTGTTTGAAAGAATAAATCCGTTGATCGAAAGAGATGCACCCTTCTTTACATCGAATACTCCTCCCTGCGGATTGTAAAGCTTATGTGCGTAAGCGTATCCGTTAGATTTATAAATCCCTTCTATCTGGATATCGCTATCTATCTCGATAGGCTTTTTAAGAAGGATGGTATCATTTCTGGTACTCTTATCAAACGTGATCTTTTTACCTTTTGTTTTTCCGCTTGAAGCATATGCGACAGCTTCACGAAGAGAGATCCCACCATCTAAAGGATCCGTCGTATCCTCAACCATCGTTACTTTTGTTGAGGGCTTTTCGCATACGCTGATCACACCCAATGATACTATTTCCTCACTCTTCGTTACCGAATCATAGAAACACATATTAATATAATACTGTCCTGCGGGTGTTATCTTATTTGACCAACTGTTGATACGTATGGGGCCTGATTTTTCACCATAATCCAGAGAGATGTTTTTCTTGGCAGCTATCTCATATTTCAGCGAGCTGTCCTCCCAGCTTTCTGCATATATATAATAACTTCCCGAGATTTTTCCACCGTCATAGGTAGAGTTGTTCTCGAAAGAAAACTCGATGTTTTGAGAGTTAGCTAAGGCATTTGCTCCGTATGGAATCGGATCAAAATTAATTTCATCTGCCGGTCCTATTGCTTTCAAAGAAAGATACTTCAGATCACACGGATCGGAATAGTAGTAAATCGGAGCCGTACCGTCTTTAAAAAGCCCCAGCCTCACTGAAACTGCCGTACCGTCTTTTCCGACATCAATAGTTTTCAAAAGGCCGTTTTTGTAATTCGTCATCTCAGCCAATGATAGATTATGATTACCGACCGCTTCGCTTGCTATGTCCGTAGTGCTGTATATCTCCGTATACGGAGACCACTTTCCGTCATTGAAATACGAGACTGCGATAGAGTTCTCAAAACCATTGTCAAGGATATATGAAGGATCCGAATAAGTTATCTTTGCGTTTGATACGAGTCCGTTCTTAAAATCAGGAACCGATACCTTCAGTGAAACGGCAGAAGGATCTGTCTCAGTCTTTTTAACAGTTATCGTCTTTTTGAAGGTGTTGTTGATCAGATATGCCTCCTTGGTAGTCGGGCCCGGTTCAACCCTTCCTTCTATAACGTATTCACCCTCGGAAAGCGGTGAGAATACAGCTTCCGCATCGATCATTTCGACGTAGGTCCCGGTCAGACTGAGATCTCCGGTAGCTTCGACATTTTGCAGGATCTTTCCGTCTTTATCTGCGACGGACGCATAGATCGTGCAGGGGGCTTTATACCCGACAGCACTGTTATTTTCTACATTCAGGCGAAGATGAATATCCTGTCCCGCCGCCAGATACGGATCATCCGATGCGTATGGACGATCTGATGTGGAAGTAACTACGCTTGTAACTCTAATATCCGGAGATACTGTCACATCCCTGGTCGCTCTCGGATCCGTCTCACGTGCAAGCCCGTCTGAATAAGGCTTCAGTATGTTAAGCGTGGTGACAGCTCCGTTTCCGTATCGATCCATGATAAGGCTTTCGTACGCCTCACCTTTATATTTTTTAGTCCTTACCGCCTTCAACGAATTAGGTGCATTTCGTCTGTCGATCAAACCTCCTTTATCAGAATCGGAATCAGCTATGATAAAGGAATCATAATGCTTCAAAGACGTGTCCTTATAGGATGTGTTATAGATGTAACCAAAAAGTGTGATCGCATGCGCTCCCGAGTCTTCTATCCAATCAACATCCAGTCCGACTGCTTTTCCTTTCCTGAGTGCCTTCATCATTTTTCTGAAAAACTTATATGGTTTATTTCCGTCAATTCCGTTATAATAAACGATATTGTCTGTTTCAAAGACCATATCAGGTGGATAATCCCGTAAGTATCCACCCTTTTTATCGCTTTTTAGAGATGCACCTCCCGTATATCCGCTCAAAAACCAGGAGATTCCGTTTCTACTCTGACCGCCTATATCGGTGAATGCCTCACTGAACAGATCGAAGACATCATCCTCGTCTTTAAATCCGGCTTTCTTTGTCCATCCCGCATATGTGAGCATATCGGCAGCCTGGGCAGCCCAACACAGATCAGAATCATAGCCCTTCACATCGGTTTTTTCCGTGTCGATATAGTCCAAATTGTATATGGAAAAATCACTTTCATCAGTGTAACAGTCAATAAGAGACTTCTGAGTTTCCTGCACGTTTTCAGCTGTAAGCCCTGTGATAAATGCCTTTTTCCCTGTCCCCGGGATCTCAAACTCGACCTGGTAGTATCCGTTTGAGAGCTGACTTCCGGCCTCCATCACATTTACCGTAAGTATGTTTTTATCATGATAATATACTTCATAAGAGCTCTTCGCCTCTGACGGTCGTCCGATGAAAATAAGAGACATCATGACCCCCATAAGAGCAGTTACAAGAATCCTCTTTTTCGAGATTTTTTCCATAGTGTATTCTCTCCTTCAATAGTTATCCGGCAAATCGTTCTCAAGAAGGATGTACTTGTGCCCCTCTGCCTTTATGCTGTGTGCGTAAGAAAGTGCCTCCTCGAGGTGATCGTAGCTATGACATTTTTTCTCGTCGAAGCCTGCCTCAAGCACACCTTTTCTTATCGGCTCTGTGTGATTTTTCCCGACTAACAGTATATAATCGCAGCAGTCAGCCGCATAAGTTCCGAACTTGTAGTTGTACTCCTCTTCTTTATCTCCGAGCTCCACCATACCCGGTGTGATGAGGATCCTCACACCGTCAAAAAGCTTCAGAGTCTCGACCGCTGCCTTCGAGCCGACAGGGTTTGAGTTGTACGCATCGTCGATGATGGTCACTTCGCCGTGCTCCCTGAGCTGCATGCGGTGCTCGACCGGCTGGATCCTTCTTACGGGGATCTTCAGCTCCTTCAAAGAGATGCCGAGCTTGTGCGCCACCGCTATGGCGCCGGCTACGTTTATGATGTTGTGCGCTCCGATAAGGCGCATCGCAAAGTCCTCGGTCTCACCCTCAGGTGTCGTCATCGAAAACTCGGTTCCAAGCTGCGAAACCGATTTCATATGTGCGCGGTAGCCTTTGGTCCTTGCAGGATCAGCCGTGGCTTTTTTATATTCAGCCTCTTTGCTCTCATCTTCGGTCTGTATACGCTCTGAGACCACTCCTTCATCAGAATAATAAAAGACCACGTCCTCGTACTGAGAGGCTTTCTGCTGTATATATTCATTGTCTCCGTTCAGAAAAATCAGCCCACCCTTAGGCAGTGCATCCGCCAGCTCAAACTTCGTATCTTTCACATGCTCTATGTCACCGAAGGTCTCCAAGTGCTGAGGTCCTACCGACGTGATCACGCCCATTTGAGGATGCACGATGTCACAAAGCTCCTTGATATCTCCTACATATCTCGCACCCATCTCACACACAAAAATCTCATGAGTTGGTTTCAAATGCTCTCTTATGGTACGCACTACACCCATCGGTGTGTTGTAGCTCTCGGGAGTGACTAACGTGTTATATTTTGTCTGTAATAATGTCTGCAGATAAAACTTTACACTGGTCTTTCCGTAGCTTCCCGTGATACCGATTATCTTTATCCCGTCGACACTTTGTAACTTCTTTTTAGCATCATTTATATACCAGTTACCGACTGATTTTTCCATGGGTCTGTTTACCAGATTTGCAAGTATATTAAAGAAGAATTGGTCTCCCAGAACACAGATCAAAAGCCCGGAACTAAGCCATCCGTCGACGAAAAGTGACAGTGGCATCACTACCAGATCACAAAGAATTATATCTGTTACTATAAGCCTTTTTACACGGGCAGTATAGACGAGTTTTTTCTTTGTATTTAATATTTTATGAGCTCTGAAAACAAGGATCGTCATGATCAAAGATAAAGCGATAATGATATCGAGCCACAGCGGTCTGTAAAAACATCTGGTGAGTCCCAGAGCAAAATCCCAGATAAGGATCCACTGCTTGCGGAGATTTTTTTTGAGCCAGGTAAACTGCTCATTATTCTTATAGCCGTTTAGCTGGAACATATGAAGATTGTATCGCATCGCAAGGATAAACGCAGGTATCCAAAGAAGCGCGATCACGCTAAGTCTGATCACATTTTCTATTATTTCACATGTTTCAACATTTCCGGTCATCTGATTCTATACTTCTCCTGTACTGTTTATTTTCATCCTTACATGTCAACCTATCAGATAAGATCTGAGTATCCCGGTAAACTTCGCAGGCTGCTCCGCATAGGAAAAATGTCCGCTTCCTTCCAGCACGACCAGTCCCGCATGCGGCATTTTTTCTTCCATGATGTGAGCATCCCTCATCGGCGTCGCGGTGTCTTTGTCTCCCCAGATCAAAAGCGTATCCTGCTTTATTTTAGGAAGCCTGTCTGTCAGATCCTCGTTTACCGCCATCACCAGGCATTGTCGCATGATAGGCGTGGCATTTTTATAGTCGGATGAGCCCTGACGGGATCTCCACTCATCGACCACCTCGGGAAAGAGCGTGTAGAATACTTTATTTACCAAAAGCTTTTTTAGTATCTTGTATTTTCTGACTTTGAACTTCTGTTTAAATGTACGCACCGGCAGAACTCCGGCGCTGTCGATCAGCACGATACGATCGATGGTAAAGCCTATGGATTCTTCGGTCGCAGCTTTGATGATCACACGACCGCCGTAGCTGTGTCCGATCAGAGTCGCCTCTTTGATATCGAGCGCTTTCATAAGCTTTACAAAAAAATCCGTATATGCACTTACATTCCACGGTTCTTTTGGCTCATCGCTTCCACCAAAGCCCGGAAAATCAAATTGAACGACCCGGTATTCATCGGCGATAGCCTTTGCAACCAGGTCGTACATGCCGGCTTCGGTGCCCCACCCCTGCAGGATCACAGCGGTCTTGTCACCTTCGCCGGTTATCTTATAGTAGATATTCAGATCATCGATAGTTACGTTCATACTGACGTTTCGGTCCATCCTTTCACAGATTTTCCATGATGGTTTTTTAGAATACACTGACTGCGAACCTCTCACTTCAGTTCGCAGTTTTAGCCGTATTTACTTAAGAATCTTTCTGAAGTGTTTCTTACCTTTTTTGATAACGATACCCTCATCCGGGATGTCGTTAACTACGACGGCATACTTCGGATCAGTGACTTTTTCTCCGTCGATACTGATCGCACCGTCGTTTACGATAGCTCGTCTCGCATCACCGTTACTGCTTGTAAGTCCGCACGCGGTAAGCAGGTTCAAAAGTCCGACCGCGCCGTCCGTCACTATATCTTCAGTGATGGTAAAGGTCGGCATATCTACGGGAGCTGCGCCCGCGCCGCCTGCAAACAGAGACTTCGCTGACTCCAGCGCTTTATTTGCTTCATCCTCACCGTGGATCATCTTGGTGAGCTCGAATGCCAGGATCTCCTTTGCCTTATTAAGCTCAGATCCTTCCCAGCTCTCCATCTTTTCGATCTCATCGAGCGGTAAAAATGTCAACATCTTCAAACATTTGATGGTATCGGCATCGTCGATATTTCTCCAGTACTGGAAGAACTCAAACGGAGATGTTTTATTCGCATCGAGCCAGACAGCGCCCTTGGCGGTCTTGCCCATTTTTTTACCTTCGGAGTTTAGAAGAAGGTTGATAGTCATGGCGCAGGCATTTTTACCGAGCTTACGTCTGATAAGCTCAGTACCCGCGAGCATGTTTGACCACTGATCGTCTCCGCCGAACTCGAGATTGCAACCGTAATCCTGGTACAATCTGTAAAAATCATACGCCTGCATGATCATATAGTTGAACTCGAGGAAACTGAGTCCCTTCTCCATGCGCTGCTTGTAACACTCAGCGGTAAGCATTCTGTTTACCGTGAAGTGCACTCCGACCTCTCTGAGGAGCTCGATGTAGTTCAAGTCGAGAAGCCAGTCGGCGTTGTTTACCATGAGCGCTTTTCCCTCGGAAAAATCGATAAACTTGCTCATCTGCTCTTTGAAGCAATCACAGTTGTGCTGGATGTCTTCTTTTGTCAGCATCTGGCGAAGGTCTGAGCGTCCTGACGGATCGCCGATCATACCGGTACCGCCTCCGATCAGCGCGATAGGCTTGTTCCCCGCCATCTGCAAACGCTTCATCAGGCAAAGTGCCATGAAATGTCCGACGTGCAGAGAGTCCGCTGTCGGATCAAATCCGATGTAAAAAGTTGCCTTTCCGTTGTTAATGAGATCCTTGATCTCGTCCTCGTCCGTTACCTGCGCGATAAGTCCACGCGCAACCAACTCGTCATAAATTGTCATTTTTATATCCTTCCTTTATTATGATTCATTTTCTCCAAACTCTATATAGTGAACACCCGATTTGTACCGATACTATGCCATTCTATTTCTCTACCTGTACAGATCGGTGACAAAAGCAAAGCTTTTTTCAAACTGCTTAAGCGCAGCCTCCTTTGCCTTCACCGCAGCATCCTTGTCCGTATAGATACCGAATACCGTCGGACCTGAGCCGCTCATCAGGCTTCCCTTCGCGCCGTTTTTCATCATGAAATCCTTGATCTCGGCGATCTCGGGATACATCGGGATAGTGACACTCTCAAGGATGTTGCCTATGTGAGAGCAAAGCGAAGTGATATCCTTTTTTTTCATATCCTCGACCATCAGATCTATATCGGGATGGACCGTGTTTTCGTCAAGTGTAAGTCCTGCATAAACCTCTCTGGTAGAGACATGGATCTTCGGTTTTACGATGAGGATCGTACAGTTCGGAAGCTTCGGAATCGTCGAAAGCTTCTCACCGATACCCTCTGCCAGAGCAGTTCCCTTCATGATGCAGTACGGGATGTCCGCGCCGATCTTTACCGCGCGCTTCATAAGCTGAGAGTTTGACAGTCCCAGCTCGTACATCTGGTTGATCGCTATCATCGTCGATGCCGCATCCGTACTTCCTCCGGCCATACCTGCAGCCACCGGGATCCTCTTTTCGAGGTTTATGTTTAAGCCTCCCTCGAGGTTAAATTCCTTCATCAGCATCTTTGCTGACTTGACTATAAGATTGTTATCATCTGTCGGTAAAAATTTCAAGTTAGTGGTGAGTCTCACTCCCGGATCTTTTTTCCTGGTGAGTGTCAGACGGTCGAAAAGTCGGATACTCTGCATGATCATTTTTACCTCATGATATCCGTCTTCTCTTTTTCCTACCACGTCGAGACCGATGTTGATCTTCGCCGGTGCATTTATCCACATAGACTCCATCGCCATAGGCCACCCTCCATAAATAATGATATAATCACAGATAGAGTTATTTTACCACACTTTTCATAAAAATTCAACCGATGCGCAGTATTTACCTGCGTCTTTTTCCGAAGCGTCCGCCACGCCTTTTCGAAGCGGTGTAACCTGTCGTGTTAGATACCTGGCGTTCATTTTTCTTGCTCTTTCGATATCGTTTGGTACGGCTTCTGTTTTCCTTTACGGATTTCAAAACCGGTATGATCAGGATTCCGCCTACCACAAGCAGGATCACGATTCCTACGATAGCGATCACAGCCAGCCACGGGAACGGTGCTTCGTTAGCCTTTTCCACGGCCTCATCAAACCACTTTGTCATGTTGATGCTGTCTGTCAAAGTCGGTGTGCCGCGGTCCGTGTAGTAAATGTATGTACCGCCGACGTCCTTGCCCTCGTAGATATAGCGGATCCTTCCGATCACTCTTTTTTTGTTCTCATCGAAGGTGTCCGATGTATAGTACTCGATCTTTTTCTCCGCATCCTCGAGCTTTGCGCCCTTTGGAAGCAGTATGCCCGCATTTTTCTCTACATAGAGCGAGCTCGTATCCGTATTGAAAAATGGCGAGAACTGCGAAAACAGCCTTTTTGTATTCGTATCACTGACTTCTTTATCCGTTATCGCAAATCGTTTGAAGTTGTTGAAGCCGAAGTTTAAAAGCTTTGTTGTATCCGTATACTGGTTTGGTTCCATGTACGGCGGATGCGGTGCTCGCATGATCACGGAGAGAAGAGTCATGCCTTTTTTCTTTCCATAGGTGACGAGTGTGTAAAGACACTGCGAAGTAAATCCGGTCTTTCCTCCGACGCAGTATTTGTACTCGTACTGCGGGTAGTTTAGCGGGAGGAGCATACCATGGTGATTGTGCAGAGTGTATCCCGCTTTTCTTTTATTTGTTTTGGGAAGCTTGTACCACTTTGTTCCGGTGATCTTCGCAAACGTTTCATTTTTATAAGCCGCTCTGGCGATGAGCGCCATATCATGAGTAGTGGTGTAATGGTTTTTCTGCCAAAGTCCGTTTGGATTGTTGAAATGCGTTCCGGTGCAGCCGAGCTCCTTCGCGCGTTTGTTCATCATTTTTACGAAGCCCTTTATACTTCCTCCGATGTGCTCTGCAACTCCGTTGCACACCTCGTTCGCACTCATGAGCATGATCGCATAGAGGCAATCCTCCATCGACATTTTTTCACCGGGCTTTACTTCGATGTTACTTGCGCCCTGACCCTCTATCAGTCGTATTGCATTTGTAGAGAATGTAACCTCTTCGTCAAGCGAAGCGTTTTCCAGACAGATGAGGGTGGTCATGATCTTTGTGATCGAAGCCGGATAGAGTTTTTTATTTATATTTTTTTCATATAAAACAGCTCCCGACTGTACATCCATAACGATGCCGCCGACAGCGGAAATATCCGGTTTTTTATCTGTTGCAAAGTCGGTAAGCTTGCCGAAATCGTCAATCTTATCCGCTTTTTTTGCTTTGGCTCCTTCTTTATCACCGGTAGCTGTGGCATCATCTGATGTCGCATCCTTTTCATCACTTCCGTTTGAAGCATCCTCGGATGTTACATCCTTTTCATCGGCAGTATCTGCTTCGCTTGACGTCTCCTGAGCGGCATCATTATCCGGCTCAGCATACACTGTCCTCACACAAACCACCTGCGAAAGCAACATGGCCGATAAAATTAATATGGAAAAAAACCTTCTGATATTTTTTACTGATCTCACTTTGATTACCTCTTTTCGATATTTTGATCTATCTGCTGATAACAAATCTGCATATCGGATGATCCAATGCAGTAAACTTCATCTCATACTCAGTCATAACATTTCCCTCGAGCTGATCGCTGTGATGCAGATCATACGTGATCTCGTCGATGTGCCAGCGCTTTGATCCCTCGACGGTCTCCACTGAAAAATCAAACAAGTCCCTGTTGTCAGTCTTGAACTGTATATATCCTTCATCGGAAAGTATCTGATCATAGCGCTCTAAAAACTGCGAGCTCGTGAGTCTCCTCTTCGCATGCCTGTCCTTCGGCCACGGATCCGAGAAGTTCAGATATATCCGGTCTATCTCTCCCTTATCAAATATCTCCGTGATATCCACCGCATCGAATCTTATGAAAAACAGATTATCTATATCGGTCTGAACACGCTTCTCGATAGCGCGATATAAAACAGAGGAATATTTTTCTATACCAAGATAATTGACATCAGGATTGTCCTGTGCAAGATTATGTAAAAATGCTCCCTTCCCCATACCTATCTCCAGGTGAATAGGATTATCATTATGAAAAATCTCCTGCTTCCAGCACCCTTTCAGCTTCTCCGGCTCATGTATGCAAAACTCATTTTCAGCGATAAACTCACGCGAACCGGTTATATTTCTTAATCTCATCAGATTATCTCCGTTTGTTGTTCTGGTTTTTTGTTCAGAATCATTGTTGTTTATTTATGATAAAATCTGCAAAACCATCTTTTATTCTTTCTGAGTTATCTCATCCCTTTTTTTATCATTGTTTCCCCAGCCATCCATCGGGTCATCCATTTTCTTTTTGGAGAAGCGATACTTGACCAGCTCTCCCCCGAGGTACTGTAAGACAGCTGCGGTCGGAACTCCCAAAAACATACCGAGCACACCGAAATATGCACCGCCGACTGTGATACCGAGGATGACGGTCAGAGGTTTGATACCTGTCTGATCACCGAGGATCCACGGTCCGAGGATCCATCCGTCAAACTGCTGTATGATAAGAATCATAAGTGCGAACCACAGCACGAGCATCGGATCTATAAAAAGATATATCGCACATCCCGGGATCGCGCCGATAAAAGGTCCGAAGTATGGTATCATATTTGTGATACATACTATCACGCTTAAAAGCACCGGATATGGGAATCCAAAAATCGTCATAGTTATAAAAGTAATGATACCGATTATCAGAGAATCGATCGCTTTCCCAACTAAAAATCCATTAAATATTCTGTTACAATTCAGAAACATATCCCATGTTTTTTTTGCTCTTTTTTTAGGAACAAATGCATAGATCAACCTGCGAAATCCCCTTGCAAGCGTGTCTTTTTCCCATGCCATATATATCGAAATAACAAGTCCGAAAAATACATCGTAAGCGATAACAAAAGTAGAAGTAAAAATAGAATACAAATACGGAAATACTTTTGTACTTGTATGCATCGCGATATCATTTATGTTATCCTTCAGTCCGCTTAGAATATCCTCTGTTTTTACACCCGGTATAAAATCGAGAAATGAATTCGGATTTCTTTTGATGTATGCATATCCTGTTTGAACTGTTTTGCCGAGCTCTCTCACGCTCTGTGCGATCTGCGGTGCCACAAAAACTACTATCATCGTGATGAATCCAAGTACAAGAACATAAGATATTATCATAGCAATGATCTTTTTAGCCTTCATCGCCCGACCTGTGGCTATGTGATCGAGAAGCTTTCTGAAAATCCTGATGACCGGTATCATCAGATATGCAAAAATAAACCCGATGATAAACGGCATGAGAACCTTAAATGCTTTGCCCAAAGCCTCCAAAGTCCCGGACCAGTTGACTATCATCATGATGACTGCGGTACATATCGCCACCAACGCAACGATATACCAAATATTCGAAACAACCATTTTTAGCCTATTTACGTACTTTTTCTCTTCTTTCACTGTATTTCTCCCTGTTTTTTTCTAAATATATAAAAAAATATCAAATTTTTTGCATTTTTTGCTTGCATTTTCTTTTGCAAGGGTGTATAATACTGTCATTGATTGATTTGAGCGCCATTAGCTCAGTTGGAAGAGCACCTGACTCTTAATCAGGGTGTCCGGGGTTCGAGCCCCCGATGGCGTATCCCGAGTCCTTGTTCGGCAGACCTGCAACTGCTGGGTGAGGACTTTTTTTGCACGTTAGCAACGAGCCATGCGCAGACCGGATAAAATGGAGTGGACCTCGAGAGCTTGCTCTCGATGGGACACTCTTTTTTATTCGGGACTGAACACGGCGACTGCCGTGTTCAGTGAGGATGACGAAGTCATCCGAACCTGCGCGTAGCAGATGCGCACATCCGAGTCCGGCAGGTGTGCCAACACACGACGCAGTCATCCTCACCTGCGCGTGCCTCACCTGCGCAACATCACTGCACCAAAGCCTGCTCCAGCGCCTGTCTCTCCTCCTCCGACAGCTCCAGTGAAGAGCTTCCATTCTTGATCTCTTTCAAATAGCAGAAATATCCCTCGTTAGAATTCGAATGAACAGTATTCATTATGAAACCGTTATCATCCTTTGTGAGCATACACAGAACAAAGCTCAGCTGACCGCCGCCGGCGGAAAACGCATCATACTTGACGATCGAATATCTCTGGAAGGTGATCAAAAGATTTCTGTCGATCAGATCCAGACGTCCGTCGATCTCTGCAAGCTTTGCATTCACAAAATCCATGTTTTCAAATTTTCTTACGAATGCATCCTCAAGACTTTTTCCGTCAGACCCACTCATAAAAAATCCCATTCTTTTTTTCAGTCCACTCTGTTTTGCAAAAAGTACGATCACAAGTATCAAAAGTAAAAATATAATTCCCGCACTGATCAGAGTGATCAGGTCAACCTCAATTCCCAAGTCAGCCCATCGAAACATTTTGTCTCTCCTTTCGATTTTCACATAATATGTGACATGTCAAACCTACCATTTTACGCGGTTTACAGCCTGTCGGTCTCTTCTCCGCATATTTTGTGTTTTTAGATAGGTCATTCTCTATATATTGCGTCTAAAACCTTCTCAAATTCTCGAACGAACGTTCGAATATTTATGACATTTTCTTACATTAGTTTATTCGTTATCGAATCAAGTTCGTCATTGGAATAATACTCAATTTCAATTTTACCCTGGGTCGCATTTTTTCTCTGGATCCTGACTTTGGTTCCCACGGCTTTACTGAGTCGCTCTTCCAAATCTTTATAGATTGCATCCTGCGGAAGTTTCTTTTGCGGTTTCTGTTTGGATGATGATTTTTCTCCGTCATCCTTAACAAGCTTTTCAACTTCTCTTACACTCAGCTTATCCTTTACGATCTTGTCGGCAATCTTTTGCTGCTTCTTCTGATCATCGATAGCAAGAAGCGCTCTTGCATGACCACCACTTATCGATCCGGACACAAGCATGTTAAGTATAGACTCCGGAAGCTTCAAAAGTCTGAGTGCGTTTGTGATGGTCGTTCTGTTTTTAGAAACCTTCTTGGCGACATCCTCTTGCTTAAGTTTATACTCTTCTATCAGATGCTGATATGCCTTTGCTTCTTCGACAGGGTTCAGATCCTCACGCTGGATATTTTCGATCAGCGCTACTTCCATAACCTCCTGAGGAGAGTACTCTTTGATCACAACCGGGACCTCTTTCAATCCGGCAAGCTTTGCAGCACGCCAACGTCTCTCACCGGCGATGATCTCATAGTAACCATCCTGTTTTGTAACTACTATCGGCTGAACAATTCCATGTTGATTGATTGAATCAGCGAGCTCCTCCAGAGCAGCCTGATCAAATTCTTTACGCGGCTGATTTTTATTTGGCTCAACCTCATTTATCTTCAGCATCACTTCGCCACCGGGTGAAGCAGCCACAGAAGTCTTTGCTTTTTCAGTTTTACCCGGACGTCCACCATCGATAACTGCATTAAGTCCTTTACCTTTTTTCTCGAGAGGATTTTTCCCGAGTGCATTTTTCTTAGTCGCCATCAGCTTGCACTCCCTTCAATTACTTCGCTCGCCAGCGCAAGGTATGCCCTTGCTCCGGTAGAACGTCTGTCGTATTTTGTGATCGGCATTCCGTGACTGGGCGCCTCAGCAAGACGCACTCCTCTCGGAATGATAGTGTCATAGATTTTTTGATTCATACTGTTTCTGACTGCATCGATAACAGCCATTGAAAGATTTGTTCTACCATCATACATGGTAAACACAACTCCGTTTATATATAGTTTTTCATTCAATCTGTCTTTGACAAGAGAGATAGTATGGATCAACTGATCAAGTCCCTCGAGAGCATAGTACTCACACTGGATAGGAACCAAAACAGAATCCGCGGTCGTCATCGAGTTGATGGTGAGCGCGTTCAAAGACGGCGGACAATCTATCAGAACAAAGTCATAATTATCTCTGATCTTATCGATGATATCCGCAAGAATATAGTTTTTGTTTTCCATTTCGATACTCTCGATCTCTATAGCCGACAGATCAATGTTCGCCGGAAGCAGGTCGAGATTTTCATAGACATCCTTCATCACGCACTCTTCAAAAGTGCAGTCACCTATCATCAACTGATAGATGGTATTCTGTTTCCCCTCTTCCGTAGGACTTGAGAGATTCTTCAACTCATCCTTATCGATACCCAATCCGCTGGAAGTATTTCCCTGCGGATCCATATCGATCACCAGAACCTTTTTTCCTTTCTCTGCCAGGGCAGCAGACAGATTGATCGTGGTCGTAGTCTTTCCTACGCCACCCTTCTGATTGGCAATAGCCATTATTTCACTCATAGTATTCCTCCTCGACGAGCACTTGTGCGAGTCACCGCATGCGTGCATTGCACGCATGTCGGATCAAAGCTATTTGTGCTCGTCACAAACAGCCGTGTGAAAAATCAGCACATCAGTGTGATTTTTCACGCTATTCCCTTTCTTTTAAAAATACCTATGTCTGATTATACACTTTTCGGCACTTCATTACAAGTGCAAATTAAAAAAATATCAAGAATGTTTCACGTGAAACATCGCAACATATTGTGGCAGATTCTCATCAAGACCACAAATGTTTCACGTGAAACATTTATGTTGTTGTCGGCTCAATTCAAACCACAATATATACGAATTAACAATAAAATCATAATGATTTCGTGCGAGCCGCTAATGCGAATGCGGGACAACTATACCAAAATTGTCGCTCGGAAGCGAATCAGAAACAAGAATATCTACGTCAACTAATAAGATACACAAGCGATCAATAAAAGTCCGCCATATTGGTG
>ONKC01000077.1 GCA_900318295.1 uncultured Eubacteriales bacterium | reverse complement strand
CTTGACCATCTCGTTCTCCTTAACGAACTTGAGGGCATCACCTACGGTCTCGCCGTTAAGTGCTATCTGCTCATATGACTCTACGTCCATGAAGTTATATAAATCCCCATCTGAATACAGGTACTGCATATCCTTCTTGTCGATATGCGCCTGAGGGAACTTCTCTGTCGGGCGGAATGTCTTCTCAACTACTCCACCGTCTACGACGTTGCGAAGCTTGGTACGTACGAAAGCAGCGCCCTTACCCGGCTTTACATGCTGAAACTCGACTACCTGGTAAACAACTCCCTCGATCTCCACTGTTAATCCATTTCTGAAATCACCTGCTGAAATCATGATCTTCCTCCATTCATTTTGAAAAAATATAAGGAAATACCAAATCAATCGGTATTTCCTTACTATTCTACATTATTATGCTAAAAAATGCAAGAAAAATGTTGCCACTCACTTTGTCTTTTCCCAAATCTCCTCGGCGATTTCCTCAATATCGCGGTCATCCGTAGCGATGATAACATCAGCGGCACGCTCGTATGAGGGCTTTCTCTTGTCGAGAAGCTCACCGATATAGCCCACATTCATATTTCCGTCAAGAAGAGGTCTTGAGTTATCCTTATGAATTCTTTTATGTATCGTCTCAGGCTTTGCTGTAAGCAACACTATCGTTCCGAAGTTTTTGAGCTTTCTGATGTTGATGTCACGAAGTACGGTTCCTCCACCGCACGAAACCACGGATCTTTCAAACGTTCCAAGCTCATCAAGAATATCTGTCTCGACTCTTCTGAAGGTCTCCTCGCCCTCCTCATCAAAAATCTCGGATATCTGTTTTCCTGTTTTGCTTACGATCATTGAATCCGTATCAATCTCCGGGATACCGTATTTTTCCGAAATAAGCTTTGAAAGAGTCGTTTTCCCCGTGCCCATAAATCCGATAAGGATAATGTGTCCGGGTTTGGAAAACAGTTTATCGAATGTGGTAAGCACTTCCTCGACACTTCTCTGGCCTGGAGCTGATGCTTTCCCCATGGTAGCAAATGTCACGCATGACCCGTAAAGCCCACCGTAAAGTCTGGTAACATACCCCGGTCTGCCCATCGCCATCGTAGCTATAGGGAACGATTTGTGCTCAGCATGAAAGCGTCCGGTAGCGATCAGCATTCTGCCTGCATCATCGGTAGTTTCAGCCATACATGCGATCTTACCCATATCGCATCCCTCATCCTGAGCCTTCATAAGCTTTTCTACGATGAAATCCTCGTCAGGCATTTTTTCAAAATCATGATAAGAACCGATAACCTTCGTGAAACTCTTTTGAGCGAGCACGATCATCTCATGGAGCTTGTCCTCATCCTTTTCAAGCTCGATATCGACATAATCGGCCATTCCCTGCTCTATTATCGTTTTGATGGTCTCAAAATAATCAAACCTGTCGCCATTTTCCTCTCCGCCCTCATCAGTGGAACGAAGCGTGACGATAAGCTTTTTTTCTCCAAGTATCCCTTTAAGCTCCTTGATCACTGCAGGAATCTCATCCTCATGTCCGGCAAAGTAATCAAGTCGCCACTCAGCCATATCAACTCGCTCTTCTGCGATTTTTCTGGCTTCAGCAAGGATGCCAAACCAAACCAATGATACGATCGGTACGCAGATCTGTTCTCTTACCTCAGGGTTTTCTCGTTGATTACTCATAGGTCGCCTCCCATTCCGAGTCTCTCCGGACGCCGTACAAACCACCAAATCACGTCATTTCATGCGTCATTTTCGTTTTCCGCACCCGGACATCTCTGTTTAATTATTAGAAAAAATATCAAAATCTTACTTAAAGTATAAAAATTAATCTTTATATAAAAATACTACGTTTTATATCATAATCATACCGAAATCAAATCTTTTACCGAACTCGAAAGATTCCTAATCCCCTTTTTTGTGATGACCACAAGGTCCTCAATCCGCACTCCTCCGAGGTTTTCTACGTATATTCCCGGTTCTACGGATACAACCATGCCTTCTTTGATCACAGTTTTTTCTCTCTGCGAAAAGCCCGGCTTTTCGTGTATCTTTAATCCTACGGAGTGTCCAAGTGAATGCCCGAAACACTTGGCATATCCCTCTTTCCTTATCACCTCACGCGCCAAAGAATCTATCTCCTTGCCTGTCATGCCGGGTCGGATACCTTTTAAAGCGGTTTCCTGGGCATTTTTGACTATATTATATATCTTTTTCAATTCATCCGAGACTTTACCGATAGCGATCGTTCTCGTCATATCGGAGCAGTATCCTTTATACACACAACCGAAATCAAGTGTCAAAAGCTCTCCTTTTTTGAGAAGTTTGTCTTCAGGTACCGCATGAGGCTTGGCTCCGTTTGTACCGCTCGCAGCGATGGTCTCAAAACTTAAGCCTTCCCCACCTTCATCCTTCATATAAAACTCGAGCTTTGCGGCTATCTGCTTTTCGGTCGTTTTTTCAGGCTCTATCGGTGTTCTTACATGATACTTAGAGACCTCGCCTCCGACCACACCTAGTACGTCCGCATCAGCGCCCATATCCAACATAAGTCTGGCAAAAGCTCTATCTCCTATAGCTTCCGCTTCGGCTATATACTCTATCTCGTTATCATCCTTTACCTGTCTTAAACCATCTGCCTTATCTCCGAGAGGTTTAAGCGTAGCATACCTTCCGAGTTTTTTTTCAAATTGCTTAAAAGCGGCCACTGTCAGGTATATGTCCTCATATCCGATCCTTTTTACGGCTTTATCCTTGGCGGCATCCATAGCAGGCTTATAGTACCCGATCTTATCCCATTCGATGACCTCGAAATCAGGACATTCTGCTTTCGCCGCGATAGTGTACCTGGAATCGGTCACAACCTTACCGCCGGTCTTTGAAAGCAACAGATAGCCCTCTCCCGTAAAGCCGGACAGATATCTCATATTTGCTTCATCAGTTATCAGAGCCAGATCAACCTTTGCCTCGGATAACAGTTTTTCAATACTGTCTTTCAAGTCTGCTCCTTTTGCGCCATCTTTTCTAAGCACCATCTTTTTTAAGCGCCCTCTTTTTCATGCACCGATTATCATCTCCGGTTTAATTTACCACTGTCTTTTCAGTACATGATAGCGCTTTTTCTTCCAATCCTTGATCTCCTGTTTTTCCTGAGATCTTATGCCTTTTTCAACCTCTCTCGATCTAAGCTTCGCTTTAATCTTTGCGCGATACTCGGAAAGAACGACATTCTCGAGTTTTCTTTTGATCACGATCTGAATCTCCTCGCGCTTGTTGATCGGAGAAACAAGATAATTCTTCATCCCGATCCTCTTCGCTCCAAAGATATCTGTAAAAAGCTGATCACCGATAAACACAGTATTTTTCAGATTGGTATTCATCAGCTCCATCGCGTAGTAGTAGCCTTTCGCAGCAGGCTTATGTGCATTAAAAACACTGTGCACACCGATGTCCTCGTTGAACATGTTTACGCGACGCTTTTTATTGTTCGATATAAGGCAGCACTCAAAACCTATTTTTTTCAGTCTTAAAAACAGCTCCTTGGCTCTGTCATCAGCGCCCTCGCCGTGCTTGACAAGTGTGTTATCAATATCAAATAAAAGTGCGAGTCACCGCATGCGTGCTTGAAGCACGCATGTCGGATCAAAGGTTATTTGTGCTCGTCGCAAATAACCGTGTGAAAAATCGGCATATCAATGCGATTTTTCACACTACTCTCCCCAGTGTTTTTTATTCCAAAGCGGCCATACTGCTCTGTATGTCCACATGGGCTTTGGCACAAGTTATACAACTAGTTTTTACTTAATAAATTGACGATAAATTGTTCCGCGGTTCGACCCGAATAGCCACCGTTGCGCAGCGACCAGACGTTTGCCTGGTTGATAAGCTCATCTTCGGGCATATCTATATCCGCGCCCTTGGCAAGCTCTGTGACGATCTGATCAAAAAGCTTTTTACTCGGCTTATCAAAGCTGATATTCACTCCGAAGCGAGCCGCCAAAGAAAGCTTCTCCTGCATGGTATCGCTGCGATGAACCTCTTCCGCATACATATCCGGTCGGTCTGACCAAGTCTCTCTGATCAGATGGCGACGATTGGATGTCGCATATATAAGTACATTGTCAGGGCGAACCTCCATGCCACCTTCGATAACAGCTTTCAGATATTTATAATCAGTCTCAAACTCCTCGAACGACAGATCATCCATGTAAATAATAAACTTATAATTTCGGTTTTTAACCTGACGTATGATCTGTGAAAGTTCTCTGAACTGATGCTTGTAAATCTCTATCAGTCTCAATCCTCTGTTATAATACTGATTAACAATCGCTTTGATACAGGTCGATTTGCCGGTCCCGGCATCACCATATAACAGACAATTATTTGCAGGCTTTCCGGATACAAATGCCTCAGTGTTTTCAACAAGTCTTTCCTTCTGAGACTCGTAGCCTACCAGATGATCCAGTGTCACATCAGATGTATGAGTGATGGCTTCGATAGAAAAATCCTTGCCCTCTCCTATAACTCTGAATGCTTTATTCAGGCCAAACTTACCGACACCATACCTTTTATAAAAATCGGTTACTATACCAAAAAAATCATCTCCGTTTTCAGCTTTATCAAGTTCTAAACGGAGTTCTTTTACTTTTTCACTGACGCTCTTATTATACGTATTTGCGTCTTTGTGCATGCTTTTGTAATTCAAAAGCAAAGAAAAACAATCAGTCCCGATGACCTCCTCGGCCTTTTTAAAATCGTAATTATAAATACGGTAAAAATTGTCCATATCCTTCTTTACGATCTCATTTGCGGAGGCATCCTTCGCAGCACCAACCATCTCACAAAGAATACTGAAAGGATTCTCATCCGTCGCGATCAGGTAACTGATATACGACGTCCAGAGATTGTCCTGCGGATTCACCCCCGAAGACGGATTTTTCTCATACCCACGGATAATATCGCTTAGTCTCTCAAGCACCGTCCCCGTCCTAGACTTATTATACATAATCAACGAGCTCGCATATTGATACAACTTTTCCATAGCTACCCTTTCGTTTTTATGAATTACATATCCTCCAATGAAATCGTATTGATATTGTCCATATTCTGTGCCATCGCAGCCAGATCCTGTGCGAATCCTTCCTTGGAAAACAGATAATAATAATCCGCCTCTTTACCAAGCTGATTTGTATTATCAAGAAGCGTCTCAAAATCCTTCATACTCATCGGCTTAGACGACCACTTACACTCACCAACCACGATCTTGCCGTTCTCTGCGCGAGAAACAAGTGGGATAAATCCGGTCTTTCCATACAGCGAACCGAAGTTTCCAAACTTCTCCGGCAGACGATCATAACGACTCATCAGATCCATAAACTCTCTGCAGACTTTGATATAAGCAAACTCCATGATACCCGGAAGCTCATCCTTGATATACTTTGCGAAAAACTCCTCCGGAGTAAGGATGGAAAGCTCACTGATATTCGGATAGATCAGCTTGAAGTAGAACTTGAGCAGCGAATCCGTGATACCGTAAAGACCTTTCTGTACGGCATCTCTTTTATCCGGCTCGAAGGAAAAAATCTTTGTAGCCACATCAAGCTGGATAAGATTTTTAATATACACAGAAATCTTTGCACGCGAGAAACCGGTTCTGTTGTACAGGTAATTTAGCTTCGGCATATCCTCCGCCAATACCGAAAGAATCGTGTTGTAGAACGGAAGCTCTCTGAGCACCGTCTTAAGAAATCTCGACGGCTCCTTTTTTAGAACGGCATGCTCATCGAGGAAAAGTCTGATGATATTCTTTCTTACAGACTCCTTCGGATTCCACAGATCAAGATACTCCGGCACACCGCCGAGGATACCGTAGATAGTGATGATATCCTCTGTAGTAGAGTTCGGGAAACGATCGACCATCTCAAGGAAAGTAAACTCTCTCAGCTTGATAAAAGAAGCAACCTCTCCGATAAGCTCCGGCGCCTCATCAGCCATCTTGTTCTCGACCCACTGCACCGATGAGCTCACCAAAAGCACCATCACCTGCCCGATGGGAAGTGTGTTTAAGTATGAGATGAAGTCCTGGAAAAATGTCTTGTAACCCTTTTGCATCAGGTCAAACTCGTCGATAACGAGCACACATTTTTCTCTGGTAGGTATCAGAAGAAACTTAGATACCTCCTCCTTCTTTTTATCAAAATAACGGCTCTGCTCCTTTTCAGAAAGCTCCCTCGCCTGATAGTAAACCATATGCTTGTCTTTGACAAACTCCTTAACAAGCGTAGTCTTGCCGACACCCTCGCGACCGTAAAGGATCACGATGTCGTTGTCATTTTTCTTAAAGGAGGCCTCTAACTGCTTCTTCTCCTTCTCTCTTCCGATAAACATAATCTGTATCTCCTTTCTGAAGTACGGCGTGAGCCCACCGTCCAGACTCGAACGCTCCGCGTTCTCGTTGTCCGTTGGGCTCATCTGACCTTGGATGTATGCATCTGCATGCAAGCATGCGCTGCACACATCCTTCGGCCAGACTCACGCCTTATCGCTCACATGCGTGTAGGCGCCTCGAAACCGAGTAGGTCGATGCCCTGCTTCAGCACGCGTCTGACAAGCATTATAAGTCTCAAATACGAGTTCTTTCTTTCATCATCCTCACATGCGAGGATCCTGGTGTCATGATAAAAATGATTAAACGCCTCTGAAAGCGCGTATATATACTGGCAAACTCTGTGCGGGGCAAGTTCTCTGTAAGCCCCCTCTACCATCTCGATAAAGCCCGCCAGAGTTCTGTAAAGCTCATTCTCACTGTCGGTCTCGGGTGGCAGAAGTTCTTCATCATCGTCAATCTCTCCACCCTCATCGACAAACTTCGAAAGTACCGAACCGATTCTCACGATCGTATACAGGATATAAGGTCCGGTGTTTCCCTCAAACGAAGCAAAACGCTCCACATCAAAGATATAATCCTTTGCAGCCTGATTTGAAAGATCACCGTATTTGAGAGCCGCAAGACCAACCTTATCGGCGATCTCATCGAGTTCAACCTCACCGTAATCACGGTTCTCACGCATTTTGTTTTTAACCTCATCCACAATCTGCTGATGAAGCTGCTCAAGTCTCAAAATCCCACCATCACGAGTCTTAAACGGCTTGCCGTCGGGACCGTTCATCGTTCCGAACCCGATGTGCACAAGCTCTGTAGACTCCGGAAGAAGCTTGGCTTTTTTTGCCACTCTGAATACCTGAGTAAAGTGTAACGACTGTCTTTTATCTGCGACATATACGATCTGATCAGGATGATACAACTTTTCCCTCTCGATGATAGTCGCCAGATCCGTCGTCGCATAAAGCGTAGCTCCATTAGATTTGACAACGATACAGGGCGGTAACTCCTTCGAGTCGTCCGGCTCCGTCACATCCACGACCAGCGCGCCCTCACTTTCGTGAGCAAGACCTTTGGCCTTTAGATCCTCTATCATATCCGGTATATAGCTCTCGACATCACTCTCTCCCTTCCAAAGGTCAAAGTGGACATCAAGCCTGTCATAATTCTTCTTCAGATCGGTGACCGACACATCCATGATATGTCTCCAGATCGCCATATAAGGTTCATAACCCTCCTGAAGACGTCTGGTGTTCTCCTCAGCCTCAAGTCTGAACTGCTCATCCTCCTTGGATCTCGCACTCGCTGCCGGATAGATCTGCTCTAAGTCACTGATCGTAAAAGGTGCTTCCTTTGGATACTCACCCGAAAAACTCTCATCAAAGTAAACAAGCTCAGGGCTTCTCTTCTTCAACTCTGCGATGATAAGTCCCATCTGCAGTCCCCAGTCACCCAAATGCACATCACCGATCACCTTGTGTCCGGCGAAGGCACATATTCTCTTGACACTCTCACCGATCGTAGCCGGTCTCAAATGTCCTACATGAAGCGGCTTCGCCACATTCGCTCCGCCGTAATCAACGATAATGGTTTTCGGATTCTCCGGCACCGGCACCCCGAGCCTCGCGTCCCTGCTCATCTGCTCGACATACTCAGCCAGAAACTCCGGATTGATATTGATATTTATAAATCCCGGGTTCACAGCCTCGACTGACTCAAAGGCATCATATATGTCCATTCCCTCCACGATCTCATTTGCGATCTGGATCGGCGCTTTATGATACTCCTTTGCAGCGGCCATAGCTCCGTTACACTGATACTGGCACAGATCAGGCCTGTTTGACACGCCGACCTTCCCGTACTTCGGATCATACCCGGCCTTCTCAAACGCCGACGCAGCAATGTCATTCAGCCTCTCAATAATCGTTTTCATTCCAAAAACTTCCCTTCATAATTATAAATAGTCACATATAGTATGTTAAACCCAAAATTAAAAAAAATCAAGCACTTTTTTTAATTTTTTCCAAAAATAAAAAGCCCTGATCTCTAACAGATTTCTCATCCAAATCATCGCAAATATTGATGACATCTCCCCTTGCATAATTTACAAAGGGAATTGATGACATATTTCACTGCACGGGATGTCTATCATACGTCGTTGCGTAGCGTGTGTCTTTTACACGCATGCAACGTGACGTATGATAAAAAAGCGCAAGCGTGCCCGTGCAGAAATAGTCATCAATTCCCGTCCGTCTTCATACATCTAAACAGTCATTAATCTCCGTCCGTCTTTAAGAAAGAATTGATCATCAATTCTCTGACTTTTTATTCGCCCTCTGTGTCTCGAAAAACTTTTTGATCTTTCCCAACAACGCCATCTTATCGATAGTCTTCAGCAAATAATCCACCGGCTTCAGATCCACAACGCTCATCACGAACTCCTTCTCATTTTTACCGGTCAAAAACATAACCGGGATCGCGCCCGTCGTCGAATCCGAATGAAGCATCTGTACCACCTGAGGTCCGGAAACAACCGGCATCTCATAATCCATCAGTACCAGGTCCGCTGTATTTTTTACAAGCCATGAGATCGCCTGCACTCCGGAAGAAGCCATACCGACAGTGTAGTCATCCTTCAGCCAGTCATAGATAAGTCGCATGTACGTGATATCATCATCCACGATGAGGATGGTCTTCTTCTCGATGACCTCTTCCTCCTCCTCGTAGTACTCACGCACACACTTCAAAAACGCATTCATATCCAAAGGTCTGTCAAGCCACTTGAGAATCTGAGTCACGGGTATGATCTTTTTCATCTGATCATAATCCTCGCCCTCACCGATAATGATAACCTTTTTTGCATCCATATTCAGGATATCATGAAGGTCAAGAAGCGTCTTTTGCTCGATCTCATCCTGCATATAAAGCACATAAAGACCGGTCCCCTGACGAATACGACCCAGCTCTCTGTTGCCCTCATTGAGCGTAGCAAAGGCCGTCTCGTACCCCAGTTCTTTGATCTTTGCTTCCATGCCCTTCGTAAAAAAACCTTCCGACGAGCTGATGATCGTCACCGTTCCGGTTACCTTAACTTTAAATCCCATAACTTATAACCCCTTTTGATCTATCCTTTATTTTTTATCCTTGACCAAAACCTCTATCGCATCCCAATCAAGCATCATAAGCTTATCATTTACCTGCTTGATGATGATCTCATCCGAGATATCAAGCTTATACGATTTGAGCATGGTCAATACTGACTCGACCATACCAAAGTCCATATTCAAAGTATAGTCATAAATCGTCTGATATGCCTCCTTAAGCTCATCCTCTCCGATAGGCGGAAGCGAATCAGAAACCTCATCAAACTTTTTAAGCCTTGAATCAAGCATCTCAAACATCCCGAGAGCCGCATCAGTATGAGACGTGAGAAAATCTATATCTTCACTCTTTCCCGCAGCCTCGAGCTGCTCAGCAAGCTTCGACAGTTTCATCGCACCGATGATCCTGGCACTGCTTTTTAACGCATGGACTCTGACGGTATAATTATTCCAATCCTTCGTCATGTAGAAACCGACGATCTCTCTGTTTTTCTGATCGGCGGTATCATGAAACGTCGTGATGACATTCATAAAGCTCTCTTTTCCGCCGCAGTTTTTGATACCCTCATCCACATCAAGTCCGGGTACGTCATAAAGCCATTCGGGTATCTCAATCTCCTTTTGCGCAGTCTTATTTGAACTCTGTTTGCCGGAATAAGAATCCTGAGTCACCTGCTTGGATTCAGGTATATATTTTTTCAAAAGAACCTCAAGCAAGGTTCCGTCAATAGGCTTCGAAAGATAATCATCAAACCCGGCGGCAAGGTATTCTTCCCTCGCTCCTGAGATAGCATTTGCCGTAAGAGCAATATGCACGGACTTGTCGTAGTTTTTCTGTTTTTTCATCTCATCGAGAGTCTCAAGTCCATCCATCTCAGGCATCATATGATCGATAAAGATAACATCGTAATCCTTTTTCTCAGTGAGCATCAATGCCTGTTTGCCGGACGATGCCTCATCAATCTGCACGCCTGTTTCCCTAAGCAACCCCTTGAACACGATAAGATTGGTCTCTGTATCGTCGATGACCAAAACATGAGCGAGAGGGGCATAGAAAAGCGCCTTGTATTCCTGTTTCCTGACCTCTCTGTTCTCTCTTCTGAAGTTCTCGGCAAAGCTTCCTATAGACTCGTCGCTTAATACCTTTTGCTCCACCGCAAACGAAAACGTGGATCCTTTTCCATACACACTGTCTACGGAAAGAGATGTTCCCATAAGCTCAAGAAGCCTTTTGGTAATGCTCATTCCGAGTCCTGTGCCCTCGATGGTACGATTTCTCTTTTCTTCAATTCTGGCAAACGGAGCGAACAACGCCTCCATATCCTCCTGCTTCATACCGATACCGGTATCGGAGATTATCACCTCGAGATATATTGATTTGTCATCCTTTTTACGGAAGCCCACGCCCAGCTTGACACGGCCCTTTTCAGTGTACTTCACGGCATTATTAAGCAGGTTCAGCATACACTGCTTGATACGTATCTCATCTCCGAAAAGCTTGTGTGGAGTACCTTCATCAACCTCGACTTCAAGCTTAAGGCCTTTTTTATCAACCTTGTCGCGGACCATGTTAACCAGATCATTTATCAGAGAACCGAGCTCATACTGAGTCGGTATGATCTCCATTTTTCCTTCCTCGACCTTTGAAAAATCGAGGATTTCATTGATGAGTGCAAGAAGCGTTCTTCCTGCTGTCTGAATATCCTGAGCATAGCCTAATATCTCATCCTCATGCGAGTTTCTGAGGATCATCTCATCCATACCCAAAACCGCATTGATCGGGGTACGGATCTCATGAGACATATTCGCAAGGAAAGAACTCTTCGCCTGATTCGCTTCATCAGCCTTTTCCTTTGCTTCGATCATCTCAGTCATATCCATAAAAATGATGTCAAGTCCGACAAGCTGTCCATCGTCGGTAAGCATGCTTCGGATAGTAACCTGCAGATCTTTATACATACCCCTGATCTTACACCTGATCAGGTAAGGATCGATTTTCTCACCCTTCAGCACCTCTTCGCACTTTCCCATAAAAATCTCGAGTTGCTCATCATCAAGCATTTCAGAAAAAGCTTCTCTGAGGTGCATAACATTTTTAAAATCCTGTCTTTCTGCTCCGATGTACTTAAAAAAAGTGTCTGACATCATGACCGTCATCAGCTTGTCATCTGTCAGCACCATAACATACGGAGTAGTTTTCAAAAGCTGCTTGTTAAAAAAAACCTGACGAAGATTATCACGCTGAATAAACTCCTGCGTATGGGCCGCCTGCTCATTGGCCATGCGCAAGAGTTCAAGATCCTTATTAGCATGCTTCAGCTCTCGCTTCAGCTTTTTTGCTTCCAGTCTGAGGCTCGCAATCTCCTCCTCAGTCAATGGCTGTTCACTCATATACAAACCTCCAGGTAAGAGTGCTTAAAGCGCCAGCATTACGAAGGTGAAATTGTGGAAAGTATTATAATCGGTCCCTGAAACCTGGTCCGGAACCGGGCAGAACTCTCCGTTTGAATACATTCCGAAAAAGTTTAGATTACTCGGCAAAGTTGCAAGCCAATCCGTAGCCTCCACCTGAATTCTGGTTGACAACGCCAGATATCTGGCCGCACAACTGGTGCATAGAATAGTCGAATAATCATAATCAGATTTATCCAGATATGCTCTCATATCCTTAAGTGCTTCATCAAGAGTCGCCATAACGCCGTCTTTATTGATAAATCCTATCTGAAGCTTTGACCCCTCCGGCATCGCTCCCAGAAAAACTCCGCTCTTATTCTCGTGGTTGATAAGAGAAAGATTTCTGGCCGCCTGGATCTCGCCTCCATCAGGCTGCGGCATCGTCACGATAAACGGAGTCAGAAGATACTCACGCAAAACATCTGTCTTTCCTACCTCGAAGTTTTCTCTGGCAAGCACATCCATCATCGGCTCACCATCCAGACACATAACCTCGTTATGATTTGACTTAGTTATCTCATATGTCTGCGGACTCACACTCGCATCTATGCTTGTCACACGTATATACTTCGGTTCAAAGTCGCCGGCCAGCAAAGCCATGACCATACCGTTTTTAACCATAGTATCATTATGGAAAACTCTGGTATCCTCAAAGTTGAATCTGTCAGATGCCAGCCCTCCTATGATCGGCTTTCCGTGACATGCATTACTTGTCGCCGCTAAAAGATCGTCGGCAGAAACATGGTTCTTTGCCGTCACACACACGCCGTAGCTTATGATGATCTTTTCCTCTTCACCAAGCTTTTCTTCCAGGTCACCATACAGATCCCCTATACTCTTTTCGTAGTTATCCCTTGTAAGCTCACCGGTCACACCTGCGACAAACTTACAGTCATCGGCAGTCAGCACCATAACGGATACTCCGTCACTTCGAAATCCGGTGCCTGAGATGAGCATGGCTGTAGTCGTACAGCCAATGATCGGGAAATCCCATTTTTCTCTGAGTCCTTTATAAAGCTCTAAGTACTCTACATCCTCTTCCATAAAAATGATCGCGAGGCTGTTTTTCTTGAACTCAAAACCCTCAAACTCATCAAGGATAACTTCAACCGCATCTTCGATCTCATCAATCTCGTCAGTATACACTACTTTTGATCGCATATGAATCCCCCCTTTACGTAAAGAATCAGATCACTTTATTTTACCATATATCACTACATCAGGCAAGATAAAATGTCAAAATAGGAATCAAAGGTCTTTTTACAACAATCAGGATTTTCGATGATTACTCCGTCAAGGTACGTTCCCGCCACCGCAAAAGCCATCGCCATGCGATGATCATCATAGGTCTCGATGCAGACCTTTTTCGGGTTGCTATTTCTCATTTCAAGCTCTTCATCGGAAAAAGGCACTATCCTCACGCCATCCTCCAGCTCCTCGCATTCTACACCAAGCCTCCCAAGCTCGGTAACTATAGCTTTTATTCGGTTTGACTCCTGCCCTCTGATATGAGCTACTCCCGTGATAGTAGTCACTCCCTTTGCAAACGGAGCTATCGCAGCAAGCGTCATCGTTTGGTCGGAAAAATCACCCATATCAACCTTCACACCGTGAAGCCTCATCTCAGTGTCTCTTTTAACCACTATGTTTCCGTCATTATCTGTATATACTCTGCACCCCATACGTTCCAAAACATCTAAAAATCTCAAGTCTCCCTGGGTGTTGTCACGGTTCACTCCTATCACACAGGCCCTGCCGCCGTTTACAGCTGCCATAGCATAAAAATAGCAAGCAGCAGAGACGTCGGGTTCAACATCGTAAACTCGAGCTATGTAGCTTTCGTTTGGTTTTACTCGATATAATGGCCGGCCTGTGTCAGAAAAATCAGTCGAGTCGGCAGCCTGACCGTAACCAAAATCTCTCATCATGCGCTCTGATATCCTGACGTAGGACAGAGCGTCTCTGGTGCCTGTAAGGCGGATGGCAAAGCCCTCCGAGACCAACCCGCTTCA
>ONKC01000031.1 GCA_900318295.1 uncultured Eubacteriales bacterium | reverse complement strand
TGATGAGCTTTTAAAAAAGCTGGAAAACGAGAGCTTTGACATCGTGATCATCAAAACAGCCGGATCGACGATTCATTCGGATCTGGCACTCGCCAAGGCCATACGAAAGATGATGCCGTCCGCTGATATCAAGGTCTGCGGGCTCGCGGTGAAGATACTGAAAAAATGGCTGAGAAAAAATGCCGACTATATCGATGAGATCATAGAAGAACCGGTCGATCAGTACGCATACAGCTACGTCTATAAAACAAAGGCAAGTCTGAATGAGCTTCCGTTTCCTGACTATACTCTCGTGAATTATAAAAATTACACGGATGCCGCGAAGGGTCTCAGACTGACTATCATCGGAAGCAGAGGATGTCCGATGTCATGTCTGTACTGTCCGTACAAGCAGTATTACGAAGGTTATGAGAAAAGAGATATTGAGCTTATTATCGAAGAGATGAAAAAACTGATCGAGCTCGGGACAGCTGAGATTCAGTTCAGAGATCAGTATTTTTCTGCGGATAGAAACAGAACAAAAGCGCTTTTGGAGCGGATCATCGAAGAGGGCATAAAGACAAAGATAGTTTGCGAGACAAGGCTTGAAAGCATAGATGAAGAGATGCTTCTGCTTATGAAAAAGGCGGGTGTATCGATGATATGCTTCGGAGTGGAGTCCGGAGATGAGATGCTTTTGTATAATTATAACAGCATAAAGGGTGTGACAAAGAGAGTCAAAGAGCTCGTCGACTACGCTCAGGGAATCGGCATCGATACTATGGGCTTTTATATCATCGGGTTTCCGGAGGAGACCTGGGATGTGGCAAAGAGTACCTATGAGCTCGCTGAGTTTTTAGATACCACTTATGTTCACTTCAACGAATATGAGCATTGTCATTTTGATATCGAGAAAAACGAATACACGCCGGAACTTTTTCTTCCGTTTGAAAACAGGACGACGATCGAATATTCGAGCGTACTGAGTGTGGATGAGATACAGTATCTCGTCTATCTTTTTGAGATCCGTTATGCGATGAGAACCTCATATGAGGAAGCGTACAGGGATTGTTACAAGGTGTTCCGCGATAACAGAAGGGCGGAGGATAAGCTGAGTTTATATGCCACCGACCTTACCGCTCTCAGCAAATGCGCGCGTGAGCTGAGGGAAGAGGGCTGGATAGATTCATAAATTTGATAGAAAAAACCCGGCATGGCCATCGGCTGTGCCGATTTTTTTTTGAAAGTGTAACCCTTTTGTAACGCCTCTGTGATATGATATCCCCATAAACTAGAAAACTATAGGTTTATATATTGATGCTAAAGCAGATAGGAGGGTTCGATATGAAAGGAATAATCAAAAGGATCACATCATTAACACTGGTCGCAGCGGTGGCGATAGCATCCGTATGTGGAGGTGTCCGCATCCAGGGAGTGACACCTGAGGTGAAGGGGGCTCGTGCTGCACAGTCGCAGGGTATATATGTAAAAAGTCTTGCTATCAGCTATGCGTCAAGCAAGGAGAAAGCGCAGGAAGAATTGGGTGAGGAGTATACCATTCTGGATCAAAACTTCAACGAAGGGATGAGCGGTGACTCCTGGATCGGTTATACCACTACCGATGATCCGGACGATGCTATCCGCGATATCAAGGTGGAGAATATGACCGGAAAGCACTCGACATCCGAATATGAGGAGCTGCTCAGCAGACAGAAGGATATGGTAGATGAACAGATTGATACTATCGTACCCGTGCTTTCCGAGTTCGCGAAAAATGTGGAGGACAAACTTCCTGCCGCTATCGAGGTTAAGGATGCATTGAACTACTACTATGAGGATGACAGTGAACTGAAACTTGGTGATTTTTTCCTGGAGGCCGGAAAAAAACTGAAAGAGGATCCAAAGGATTCCGATACCAGGAAGAAGCTGGAGAAGGTCTTTGTCGAGGGAAACAACACGGTGATCCAGACGGCCGAAAAGCTTTTGACGATGGGACTCGGGAAAAAGGTTAATAAATCAGGATCCTGGCTGACACGTATGAGTAAGCTCGGACCGGATGGAGTGATCGATATCTACAAGCAGGCCAATCCGTCATTGCGGAGAAAAGAAGCTGTTCTGAAAAAAATAGAGCAGGATTACGGAACCGACGCCGACGCCTTGCTAAAGGGTATCATCACGGTTCAGGATGTCATCCGTGAAGCGGAGCAGTCGGAGCTTGGAAAAGCGATTGAAAGCGGAGACGAGAAGACCAGGGATTCTATCCTTGATGAGGCTGATAATCAGAAAATCGGTGAGAATCCGACGGATGATTCAACCATAGAAGACATAACAGACTCGCTGATCACGACGATGGAGACAACGCCGGATACGATCGAGACGTCAAATAATTGGTCAACAGAAGTACTGATCATAACACTGAAAAATACACCCTATGGCGATAGCCAGACCATGTATGATTTCTTTATGCGACAGGATCTGAAGAAAGCCGATCTGTATCCGATGGCCTATGTACTTTCGGATGCACAAAAGAGTATAATTACAGATATCGGGCTTATGTCGCTCTTTGAGAGTGTCATGGCCGAGAATGTGGGAAAGGACGAGGAGGCGGCTCCGGTGGAGGAGTATATTGAGGCAGGGTGCTGCTCCGTCTATGAAGGGGTTGACCGTGATGTGTTCAAAGGAGATACAGCTATCACGGAGGATACGTTAAAAAGGATGTCAACCAAGGATGAGTTTAACATCACAGATCAGGATCCGCTTATTGCCGGTCTTTCGGCCATGCTTGCGGTAACTCTCGGATCGTTTATGGTCGCGAAGTTTTCCGGTGAGTTTACCAGAGTGGTAGAGAAGGAAATTACCGCATATCAGAGGGTGGGAGTGACTGAAGCGAGGAAAGCTCCCGCGGTAGTGAAGCTTAGCCAGGAAATCGATTTGATGTCGAAGGATCCCAATGCGCTTAAACTCAAATACATCGAACAAAAAAAATGGCTAAAGAGCTTTAAACCGGAAATACTTGATAAATCAGCGCTTGCACTCGATACGGAACTGAAAAATGCCGTGATCCGTTTGGCAGATAATTGGGAGTATGAAAAAGTAAATAAAGTGGTAAATCTATCTGAGGAGACTCAGAGTAAATTCCTGAGATATCAGAGAGAGAATAAGCTGTATAATCTGATCCAAAAAGAAGCAGCCAGAACAAAACCGGTAAAAGCAGTAAAAATCGTGAAAGCACCGGCCAGGTGGGGAGCTCGTATCGCGTATATGTTGGGGGCGGTCGCAGCCTTTGCCTTTGCGGGGTATGAGATATATTGTATCGCTAAGCCCAAACCGGGGGTAGAGTTCACGGAGATCCCGGCGAAGATGATATCACGTAGTTACAGGGATGATTCCGATGAGATTGACAACATGACATATACTGCCGTTCGAACTAAGGACGGAGAGAAAGCCGATCTCCACAACCGAAAAGGGAAGGAGTGGCAGGCTATCTATGTTACGGGTGATGTCAATGCGGGTGATCCGGTGCTTGCATCATCACTTAAAATGACGGATGGAGGGATCAGTGATGCAGAAGCGGTTCCGGTAACGGAGTTTTGCTACAGTGATGCCTGCAATCTGAGGGATAAAAAAGTGACCGACGAAAATACGGGTTCCGTCTATCTGTATTTCCGAACAGGAGTAGATGCGATAGAGGAAGTGGCAGAGGAGCCCGACGAGGTCGCAGCAGACAGCGCAGCAAGTGAAGATGGGGCTGAGGCTGAGCCTACTGGAGCAGTGTTTGGCCCGCCATCCCTGATCTGGATCCTCGCAATCCTACTGGTCGTGCTGATCGCAGCCGGTGCGGGGGTATATGCAAGAAAGCGTAAAAAGACAGAATAAACACCGGATTTTACAGTGTCTGGAGGTACTGCCCATGAAACTATTTTTCAATAAACGATTCATAAAAAGTATAGCAATCGGTCTGATCGCTTTGTTGTGCTTCATCCAGCCGGCGAGCGACTACGTGAGTAGTGGCGGAACAGTAAAGGCGGCGGGGACCGAGACTACCTCGGACACAGATGGATCTGATCAGGATGCTGCTGCGGATTCCGAGGCTACCACATCGGAACTTCCGGAGGATCTGAACTATGTCAGTGAGGTAAGGCTTTTTCAGGCGACAAGTTATGAAAAAGCGAAGAAAGCTGCCACGGATTCAGGATATATAGTAGCCGGATCCGATATGAACTCGGGAACCGAAAAAGGCGACTGGGGTGATTTTTGGGCAGACAGAGGATCCGGAGATTCGGTAGTTCTCGGATATAAAACAACGAAGGATCGCGCGGATGCCATAACCTCCATGAAAATGGCGGAGATGGATACCGGTTATCAGAAATTTGATTATGAAGAAATCGAAAAGACTATGAATACCGGTATGAACATTTTGGCTGAGGATATCATAGCGGCACTTGCCGAGGTGAGGCAGAACATCAGCAGGGGAGACAGCTATGCCGGAAAGGTGAAGGAAGCGCTGAACCTCTACTATATCCCATATATGGACAATAAAGGTCTGGGAGATATGTTATTTGACGAAAGCATGGATGCGGGAAAAATCGCACAGATGCTGAAACGTACCAATCTGTCAGTTGTTTCATCCATACTTTCGAATATTACCATGGGAGTAACCGGGACGCCGATCGCGGGACAGAGTGGCAATCTCGCAGAGCGTATTGCAGCAAACTCCGAGAAGCTGTCCGGGATGAAAAAAAGTGATTACGTATCACTCGATGCTTTGTACAGGGATGAGGTAAGGGACATCCGGGATGCTCTGCAGAGCTATGCCAATGAGATTGAGCCTTCGATCAAGGCGTATCAGGATGCGGGTGGATCCATGAGCGATTCTTTTGTGGAAGAGCATACGGAAGACGCCCTCAGTATGCAGGCATATAATCGCCTGAATGAGTATAAAATGGCAGATGGAACCGGTGTCGGAACCTATCTGTATCGCATAGGGTCGACAACATTGAAATCAAAGGAGGATTTACGTGAGGCTTATCCGATAGTGATGGCTATGTCTCCCGGACAGCATTTGATGTTTGGCTACACCGGTGTTATCGAGGCTGCCACCTATATGTCAGAATCCTCTGAGGCATTGTCATTTGCCGAAGAAGTCATGAGTGAAATACAGAAAAAGATTCAGGACAGTGGCCTTGAAGGAACTCAAGACGGGAGATTACCCATTTACCCGCCGAATCAGGATGCACTCTATCGGGCACAGATCGCCATGACAAGCGAAGCAACACGTGCAGCATCTGCCAGAGATGAATATCAGAAACTGACCCAGTCGGAAAAGGACATGCAACTGTGGGATGAAGTCATGACCTGGGGTAACAGGGTCCTGATTTTTTCGATGGCAGCAGCCGTACTTGGGAAAATCGTAACATGGGCGATCAAAAAGATAGGACAAAGATGGCTGTTCGAGACTTTGGGCTGGAGGATTCTGATGCGACTTGGCATGCCTGTCCGAGTTTTAGGTAACAATATGGTTACGTTTATCGCATTTATAGTTATTATGGCCATCTGGTATGGCATAGAGAAGTTGAAAGCGGAAAACCGATATTACAATCCGGATCTTTCCGAAGTTCCGCGGTTTATGTATAGCGTAGAAAAGATTACAAATAAAGACGGACAGAAAGAAAATGCGTATATCCTGTATAAACCTTCTTACAACGGCTTTTTTGAGACGCAGTATGAGGGAAAAGGACTCAACGCAAAGATGGTCAGCGTCTTAGTCTGTGAAGATTATGAAGATATCCTCTATGGTGATTCCGTTGATGAGATTTTAAAGAAAAATGAACACAACAAAAAGCTCTTCAGTGATTTTAATGCTCGTCAGGGGAAAAAATGGAACGCCCTGTATACCACCAAAGATCCGAATGCCGGCAGTCCGATCTGCGGAGAGGACATAAACGATATCTTCATGATACAAAAAGGAGATTACAGTGAATCTGTCAGCGGATATCAGGCATTTTCATCATTTGGAAATGAAAATGCAGTAAATCTGAACTCCAATCAGTACGAGGATAAAGATGGGGGAATCTATCTGTACTACCGTACAGAGGAAACGCTTCTGGATCCGGTAGCAGCACGGTTCAAACAATCGGGAAAATATGTTTCGGACCTGATCGTGATTTCAGAGAAAGATGAAAAAGATGCTAAGGCTGCTATCAAACTTAAGGCCGGAAAGTATCATTTTCTGGATCAGAATCTGACACCGGATGACGATTGCTACACGTATCTCGGATTTACCACAACGGAGAATATCAATGATGCGATCCGTGATATCCGTGTGGATTGTATCTCAACCGGAAACTCTCTGGGAGGAGGATACCGGAGAAATAATATCGGATACGCAGAGGCAGGATCAAGCCAGAGTGGTTCGTTTACACTGTATCAGACGGCGGTTAATCAGGGAGAGACCGATATTTCATCAAAGGTGGCATCCGTGAAATCAGAAGCTGCATCCGGTGGGGGTGCGTCAGCAGAATTGACGCCCGACTCTACCTTTATGTCCTACTCGGGTGCGCCGATACTGGCTGATTTTGAAGTCGTAGACTCGCTTAACAAGGCGCCCGTGGGATATGAGCCAATCATCCCCGGAAGCGGTGGCGCGGCCTTCAACTTCAATATAGATCGCGGAAAAAGAAGATATGTCTACTACCAGCCGGCGGTATCCTTTGTCGCGCCCGGAACCAAAGTTGAGGAAAAAGAGGGTGTAACATATGTGGAGTCGGATGAGGAGTATATCTCCGGAATCCAAGCATTTTTCCTGCCTACGCTGGGGCCGAGTAATTCGGCAAAGAATAAACTGAAGGATAAGATCAGAAATATGGGTTATACACCCTTTGATCCCAATCTGAATGAAAAATATAAGCTGACCGGTAAATACCAGCAGAATACCTGTTATATCGGATATGCTACCACCAGGAATCCTTTCCGGGCTATCGGAGATATCAGGTACTATAAGGGAACTACGTTCTCGGAAAGCATCCAGAGTTCGGTTCCATCCGCGGAGGGAACCTATCTCGCCATGGATGTATATAACATGGGAGGAAACAAATCGAAGCTGATCTATACAAAGGACTATAGTGGCTTCAATGATGAGTTAGCGGATCCGAAGAGATTTTATACCGATACCACAGATGACAGAGATGTGGACAGTGATACAAGGGCGCAGTACGATGCAAGATCTCTGCAGAAGGAGCCGGTTGAAGCCTGGCAGAAGTTGAAGGTGAAAAACTATTATCCTTTCGCGGAGAGAGGCATGTATGTTCTGTCGGCCGATGAGGCACATCCGGCGCTCAAACCATCTGATATCCTGGTATCAAGAGATGCGAGTGCGCCGGAGGGTATGCGTCCCATTTCCCATATGATTTATCCGTATATGACAGAAAACTTTGATATTTCAACATGGATGGATGGGGTACATTTTTACATACGAAGAGAGAAAGAACGTAGGAAGGCTTATGTTTCAGGCATCTATGTTGCCACCTATACACCGCCTTCAAAAATGAGTGATGAGCAGGAGTACTTCACCTACAAGGCTGCCGATGATATGGCTATGATATCAGCGTACGCGGGATGCAACGGAGAAGTGTTACCGACGAATATCGCCGTGGAGCCGCAGTATGCATGGTATCAATACCTGGATGCGAACAGCGATCCGGTGAAGCAGTCCCGATACAAGTACTACTATAAAGATCTCGGACTGAAAAAACAGGCTAAGCACTATGCTTACGTGGGTGTATCCTATACCGATGATAGGGATGAAGCGATCACGGGGATCCTCCGCTACAAATTCAAAGGGAAAACCGCGCCCGCTACGATCAAGGTTGGTGGCGTGAAGTACTATAAAGCAGGAAGTGAAGTGGGGGATGTCTGCTACTATACAACAACCTCATCGAATTCCTCTCCGGGATTACCGATCACAGGGGTTAGCTTCGACGAGAATCTCGTCCTCGGTGGCAGCGGAACGATTTTTACGACAGATAAGGTAGATCCCTCGGATTTACAGCAGAAACTGGATGCCATCGATGATGATGACGATCTGAAACCCTATGAGAAAATCCTGAAAAAGACAGAGCTGAAAAAAAATGCTGTTAATCTGAGCCTGAAGTTTCATAACAAGATCAGTGGTCATGTCAAAGTAGATACCACGGATTCATCGATCACGCAGTTTTTTATCGGACATGGAAAAAATCATGAAGAAGCGACCAAGAATGCGATCGAACAGGGAGCCGGTTTGGTATACAGTTACGATACCAATTACGGACTGGGCTACAGTATCGGAAAACCGGAAACTGCGGACGGTTCTCACAAGGGATTGCCTTTTGGTACGGATTCCATGGATCTGAAAAGCGGCGGCAAGCCTGCGGAGGAGTCAGTATGTATCGGCTACAACCTGGGCGTGACCGAAGGCGAGGATGCAGATGATGTTGGTATCCGGGATCTCCTGATCACGGAGGGAAAACCGTATCAGAAGGATGGATTTGAAAAGGACGGATGCGAGTACTATCCGGTTTCGGATGTGAGTCTGAACAGCGGTACGGACGGAGACGATATCTATATGTACTGCACCTGGGATGAGTCGGAAAAAGCATCTTCACCTATCGTATCATTGGCTATGGCAAGGGCGGATTCAATCCCGACCGGAGCCGGCGTGACCAGATATGAATACATCATGACAGATAAAGGTGAGATCGGGAACCTGAACCGGGGAGCGACCACCGTATTCCAAAACAAATTAGTTGAGACCAGACTTTTCCTCTTTGCTCACCGGTACGATAACACGGTAAAGAGAGAGGCACTGTTTGACATCACGGATTCGGGCAGGAAGACGATAAGGATGGATGTAAAGATCAAGAGTTAAAAAGGGGGGCGGGCTCATGCATGTTAGAAATATAATTAAAAAAATGATATATTCCTGCGTGTTTACATTATGCATGTTTTGTTTCGGCGCAGTCTTGTCGGGTGTTGTGAGTCATGCAGCCTGCTGTGAGGTGAAAAACCAGTGGGGGGAGACAAAGTATTATGACACCTTCAGCGAGGGCTGGTGCTATACCCTCTATGCTTCCAGTACGAACAAAAATAAGATGACAACCATCAAATTGCTTACCGACTGGAGTGCATCCAAATCCAAGACAAAGATAAAGGCAAGAGGTGAAAAATACTCCATCGGAAAGTACAATCTCGGAACAGATTTAAAGCGTAAGCATGTGGAGGGACTAGATAACTCCAAAAGTGAGGTGGATGGATTCTCCGGCGGACACATCAATGTATACGGGAAGAAATATATAACCATCGATCTGAACGGCTATAATATCGACCGCAAGCGTGGGAACGATCAGAATGATGACGGTGAATTGATCAATGTCAGCGATGGGTCCTACCTGCGTATCATCGATTCCAATCCGACGGTGAGAAAGACCATCGACGGAGTGCAGACTACCGGTGGCTGTCTCATGGGCGGCGCCAGTGAAGACGGAGCCGGTTGCATCCAGATCAAAGGAGGCGCCACTGTCAGGATGGAGGGTGGCAATATCTGCTGTAATCAGACAAACGATCACGGCGGAGCGATAAAGACAAACGGTGGCAGTGCAAAGCTGATCCTAAAAGGTGTCCATGTGTTTCATAACAAGACGCGAGATGCGTGGCTAAACACGAACGGTGGTGCGATTTACGCAGACGGCGGCAGGATCAGGATCAATAACTGCGTATTTCGCGAGAACAAAAGCGAGGATTACGGCGGTGCTATTTTTGCGGATGAGGGAGACTCCTACATCACCATCGAGGACAGTCAGTTTATCCGAAACGAGGCAGATGATGATGGCGGCGGGATCTATATCGATCGCGGCAATCTCAGGGTGAAGAATACAACCTTTGACGGGAATTACGGTGGAGATGACGGGGGAGGCATCTACATCAATGATGAGGACGGCACGGTGATCCGGCGATGTGTTTTTGTCAACAACCGGGCTAAGGATGCAGCCGGAGGACTATACATCAACGATGATGATGTGTTTATTGTGGACTGTGATTTTCATGACAACACGGCCGGAGGTTACGGTGGTGGCGGAATCTACGTAGATTCCGTGCACTGGATCAGTGTCCAGGGGTTGATGAAGGTGTATAACAACAAAGGAAAAAAAGGTCGAAACGATGACCTCTTCCTGCAGTGTGGAAAAGCTTCGGAAGCACGTCTGTATTCCGGCGGTCTGATGAACGGTTCCCGTATCGGGGTGCGTTCAAACGGATCATATTCGGCATTAAAAAACATCACACAGTATGAGTTTGAGGAGTGTTTTTTCTCCAATACAGCACCTCTTGAAAAACAAAATGTAAAAAAAGCAAAGCAAGAGGTATTCTACGCCAGCGTATTCACTAATTGGAACTTCTGGCTCCTCGCACTCCTACTGATCGTGTTGCTCGCAGCCGTTGCGGGGGTATATGCAAGAAAGCGTGAAAAGACAGAATAATTCACAGAATAATCCATGGTAAAAAAAGCCTTGCGAAAGCGAGGCTTTTTTGCTACAATTATTGGGTATATGGAGGGCGAAATATGAGCGATTACGATTCGATAGTTATCGGTGCAGGATTTGCCGGAGCGGTTGTCGCCAGAGAGCTTGCTGAGCACGGTGGTGAGCAGGTTCTGGTGTTGGATTCGCGCGACCATATCGGAGGTAACTGTTATGATGTGGCGGATGAGCATGGGATCCTGATCCATAAGTACGGCCCGCACATTTTTCATACAAATATAAAACGAGTTTATGACTATCTGTCGAGATTTACGGAGTGGTTTGACTACAGACATGAGGTTGTGGCAAAGGTCGGTGAGTCTGAGATCCCGGTCCCGTTTAACTTAAACACGTTAAAAATGGTCTTCGGTGATGAGGCCGATGAGCTTCAAAATCTTCTTATCGAGCGCTTCGGTGAGGGCGCGAGAGTTCCGATACTGGAGCTGAAAAAAGCAGATGATCCGAGACTTAAAAAGATAGCTGATTATGTGTATCAGAATATTTTTTTGAAATATACCATGAAGCAGTGGGGAAAGTCTCCTGAGGAGATCGACCCGAGCGTTTCGGGGCGTGTGCCGGTGGTGCTGTCTACGGACAACAGATACTTTATGGATACCTATCAGGGGATGCCGCGTGAGGGCTATACGCCTCTTTTTGAAAAGCTTTTGGATCATCCGGGGATACGGCTAAAGCTGTCTACGGATGCGACTGATCTTCTGGAGTTTGATCCGGAATCCGATACGCCGATCCGCTGGAAGGGAGAGGTGTTTGAGGGCAAGGTGATCTTTACCGGTGCGATCGACGAGCTTTTCGGTTGCAGGTACGGAAGACTTCCGTACAGGTCGCTGAGGTTTGATTTTGAGCACTTTGATAAGGACGTATTCCAAAGTCACGGTGTCGTGAATTATACGGTAAGTGAGGATTTCACGCGTATTACCGAGTTTAAATACCTGACCGGCGAGACGGATAAAGCCGGTACGACCATCGTGAGGGAGTATCCGTTTGCGTATACGGGTGCCGAGGGTGAGATACCCTACTATGCGATAAACAATCCCGAAAATGACGCTCTTTACGCTAAGTATAAAAAGCTGGCGGATGACTGCTCTTTGACGCTTTTGGGAAGACTTGCCGAGTACAAGTATTACAACATCGATGCGATAGTCGATCGGGCTCTCGATGTAGCGAAAGAGCTTATGGACGAATAATCATAAATTGGAGGTACGGTGATGAAGCTTTTGACTGTGGCTATACCGTGTTATAATTCAGCCGAATATATGAGCCACGCGATAAAGACGGCGCTGGTAGGCGGTGAGGATGTCGAGATCCTTCTTATCGACGACGGTTCGACGGATGAGACGCCTGCGATCGCAGATAAATATCAGGACAAATACCCCGACATGATACGTGCCATCCATCAGGAAAACAAAGGACACGGGGGAGCAGTAAACACCGGTCTGTCCCAGGCGAGCGGCCGCTATTTTAAGGTCCTTGATTCGGATGACTGGTTCGATGAGGATGCATTTTTAAGAGTGCTGAAGGTGCTTCGTGAGCTTGTGGAAAAGCGTAAGGCTGTGGACATGTTTTTATGTAATTATGTCTATGAAAAGGTCTGCGAGAATAAGTCAAAATCGATCGGATATACAAACGTGATGCCGGTAGGAAAGGTGTTTACCTGGAAACATTGTAAGCACTTTGCGATGTCACAGAACATACTTATGCACTCTGTTATCTACAGGACAAAAATGCTGAGAAACAGCGGACTTAAGTTGCCTGAGCACACGTTCTATGTGGATAATCTTTTTGTCTATAACCCGCTGCCGTTTGTAAAAACGATTTACTATCTGGATGTGGATCTGTATCGTTACTATATCGGTCGCGAGGATCAGAGTGTAAATGAAAAAGTGATGATCTCAAGGATCGATCAGCAGATAAGGGTAAACCGCCTGATGATCGATGCATACGATCTGACAAAGATAGAAAACGAGCCGCTTCAAAACTATATGGTGAAGTATCTGGATATGATACTTTTGGTGTCGACTGCTCTTTTGGTAAAGATCGGAACGCCGGAAAGTCTGAGGGAGCGTGACGAGCTGTGGGACTATCTGAAATCACAGCCTGATATGTATAAGCTCGTAAACAAAAGAACGTGGATGAAGCTGGCGCAGCGCCGGGGCGCCGCAGGCAACGGCTTCATAAAGCTCGTATATACACTGGCACAGAAGATTTTTGGGTTTAACTAGGAGGGATATTATGCGCTTTGTTGATTTGATCTGTAAAAAACGCGAAGGAGGAGAGCTTTCGGATGAAGAGATCCGCGAGATGATCGCGGACTATGTTTCCGGAACCATCCCCGACTACCAGATGTCATCAATGCTGATGGCTATTTTTTTTAATGGTATGAGCGACAGAGAGCTCACGACCATGACTATGGCGATGAGAGATTCCGGCGATATAGTCGATCTGACTTCCATCCCGGGGGTAAAGGTTGACAAGCATTCCACGGGAGGAGTCGGAGACAAGACCACTCTTATCATCGGTCCTATCGTGGCCGCGTGCGGAATCCCGGTCGCAAAAATGAGCGGCAGGGGACTCGGCTTTACGGGCGGTACCGTGGACAAATGGGAGTCGATCCCGGGTTATCAGACCGCTTTGTCGGAGGAAACATTTTTCAAAGCGGTAAGAGAGCACGGTATCTCGCTGGTCGGACAGTCCGGAGACCTCGCGCCGGCGGATAAGGCGCTCTATGCACTTCGTGATGTGACGGGAACAGTCGAGAGTATCCCTCTCATCGCATCCTCCATCATGAGTAAAAAACTCGCGGCGGGTGCAGATAAGATAGTGCTCGATGTGACGGTCGGAACGGGAGCCTTTATGCAGGAATATGACCGTGCAAAAGAGCTTGCAAAGAGGATGGTCGCGATCGGAAACGGTGCAGGCAAGGAAACTGTTGCGATGCTCACCGATATGAATGAGCCTTTGGGCTATGCGATCGGAAATAACTTAGAGGTTAAGGAAGCCATAGATATGCTTCACGGCGAGGGGCCCGAGGATCTCAAGGAGATATGTTATGCTTTGGCCGGGATGATGATCTCTCTGGCAAGCAATGATGATTCAAAAGTATCGGCAGACGATGAAAGCGTTTGGGGAAAGCATCTTTCCTATGAGCAGGGTGTGGAGCTCGCAAAGAAAAGGATCGAGGACGGCTCCGCATGGGAGAAATTTAAAGAGGTCGTAAAAAATCAGGGCGGTGACCTTGATTATATAGAGAATCCCGAGAAGTTTCCGGTGGCGGCATGCAGCGGTGAGCTTAAGGCATCCGGAGATGGATACATCTCGTGGATAAACACGATGGATTTCGGATTGGCAGCGGGTATGCTCGGTGCCGGTCGAGCAAAAAAAGATGATGTGATCGATATGAGCGCCGGTATCATCATGAAGAAAAAGATCGGCGACAGAGTAAGTAAAGGTGACGTCATAGCGACACTTCACGCCGCATCGGATGATATGATAGGATCGGCGATATCACATCTTGAGAACGGAGCATATAGGCTTTCGGACGAGAAGCCTGATCTTCCGAAGCTTATATACGAGGTTATCAGATAATGGGTTTTTTAACTGTAGTCCAGCAGATGGGCATGATAGCCGTGCTGGTCGCGATCGGGTTTTTCGTAGGAAAGCGCGGTATAGTTAATTCGGTTTCTTCAAAAAGTATTTCAACATTGGTTGTGGATATATGTAATCCGGCGCTGATGCTTACAAGCGTTTTAGGAGGGCAGATCACAGCCGATCACGCCGAGCTTATCACAGCCGGCAGTGTGGCGATCATTTTTTATGCCGTATTGGTCTTAGTCGGACTCATACTCCCGATCCTGCTTCGAGTCGAGAAGGATAATCGACGTTTTTATAACATGATGTGTATATACACCAACGTCGGATTTATCGGTATCCCCGTGACGCACGCGATTCTTCCGCCGGACGGGATGCTGTGCGTGCTTGTGTGCAACGTCATGTACAACCTTTTATTCTACGTACACGGAGTGGCGATACTAAGTGGCGGCAAGCAAAAAATGCAGCCCTCACAGATACTGAGTCCCGGTACTATATCGGCTGTACTAAGTATCCTCATAGTCTGGTTTCATGTATCACTTCCGGAGGTCGTCACCGAGACGATCGGTTATGTCGGAAATGCGACGGTATTTTTATCGATGCTTTTGCTGGGGGTATCTATCGCCAGGTCAGGTATCCTTGACGGTATTAAAAGTATCCGATTGTGGATGTTTATACTGATCAGGATGGTCGGGCTTCCGGCACTACTCGCATTTGTACTTAAAAGCCTTGGCTTGGATCCGATCATCACGGCAGGTATGTGTCTGATGGCCGCGATGCCCGTAGGCAATATGCCGCTTATACAGGCAGAAAAAATGGGAGAAGATACTACTGTTCTTTCGCACGCGATAGCTGTCACTACCGCGGTATCCATCTTAACTATCACGCTGATCATGGTTGTATTTGTCTGACTGATCAGCGTAAAAGGAGAAAAAATGGCTTCATTACTTTTGGCTATCATTTATCTTTCATTTATCAGTCTGGGACTTCCCGACGCGCTTTTGGGTTCGGCATGGCCATCGATGGTCCATCAGTTTGACATTCCTTTATCCTTTGCCGGTATCGTCTCGGGTATCATTTCTGCCATGACGGTAGTATCGGCACTGCAAAGCGATCGACTTACCAAGCGCTTGGGATCGGGCCTTGTGACTGCCATAAGTGTCGGCATGACTGCCCTTGCTTTGTTTGGATTTTCCATCAGTGATCAGTTTTGGATGCTCTGTCTTTGGGCCGTACCGTATGGTCTCGGAGCCGGATCGGTCGATGCATCCCTAAACAACTATGTCGCCATCCATTATGAGAGCAGACATATGAGCTGGCTTCACTGTATGTGGGGAGTCGGTATCTCCATAGGCCCTTATATCATGTCATATGCCCTGACAAACGGGATGGTTTGGAACACGGGATACAGGGTTATATTCATCATGCAGATCGTGCTGACCCTGATACTTGTTTTGTCTTTGCCACTTTGGAAAAAAGGAAAGACAGACGGATCCGGAGAAAAAGGCGACAAGCCGGCCAAAGTGCTGAAGCTTAAGGAGATTATCGCCATACCCGGAGCCAAGGCCGTGATGGTGACATTTTTCTGCTACTGTGCCATCGAGCAGACGGCTATACTGTGGGGAGCGAGCTTTATGTCCATATCAAGAGGAGTTTCTGCAGAGATAGCAGCTTCCTTTGCGAGTCTTTTTTGTATCGGTATCACTATAGGGCGGGCGATCAGCGGATTTATGACTATGAAGTTTTCCGATCCGCAGATGATACGGATCGGTTTCGGAACCATACTTACGGGTATCGTATTTCTTTTTATCCCACTCGGAAGTGTGCCGGCGCTTGTAGGGCTGGCTTTGATCGGTTTGGGATGTGCGCCGATATATCCCTGCGTCATCCACTCGACACCGACGCACTTCGGTGAACAAAACTCACAGGCGGTCATCGGTGTGCAGATGGCGAGTGCTTATGTGGGAACAACTCTGATGCCGCCATTGTTCGGTGTTATCGCAAATACGGTCAGTATTTCGTTACTTCCGGTATATCTGCTAATCATATTGGTAGGGATGTTTTTCATGTATGAAAAGCTCTTAAAGATTAAGTCCTGAAAAAAGCCGTCTGAAAAAGGCGGTTTTTTTGTTACCCTTTTGTAACGCTTCTTGTGGTATGATATGCTCATAAACTTGAAAAATGTTTATATTTAGAGATACTGGCGGGTTTGCATATAAAAAGGAGGGCCTCGTTATGAAGCAGATAGGAAGGATCGTAACATCATTTACACTTGTGCTGGCAGTGACGGCAGCATCCGTATGTGGCGGTATCCGCATCAAGGGTGTGACACCCGAGGTGAAGGAAACAAAGGCGGCAAGCGCAGCAGAGCCGTTTATCGACGACATTGCCATAAGCTATGCGTCAAGCAGAGAGGAAGCACAAAACGAGCTTGGTGATGAATACACCATCCTTGAGAATAAGGTTGGAGAGTGCTGGGTCGGATATACCACAACTGATGATCAGGATGCGGCTATCCGTGATATCAAGGTTCAGTCGATGTCCGGTAAGTATTCTGTTTCAGACTACGAGGAGCTTTTGAAAAATCATAAAGAAGCGATTAAAGGTCAGGTAGAAACCTTAGTACCGGCG
>ONKC01000085.1 GCA_900318295.1 uncultured Eubacteriales bacterium | reverse complement strand
TCGTTTAAGGGATCGCTTAGTTCGTCAGCGTTCTTTCTATCTGGTAAAGCTCACAAACGTCCTGGATCACACATTTCCAGAGTTTAAGCCATTTTTCAAAGATAGATTCAGTAAAACCGCAATATATCTGCTCGAGACGTATGGTTCGGCCGAAAAAATGGCACGTATGAACTCCGCTTCCTACGAAAACCTACGCTGTATTTCTCGAGGTAAGTTCTCACCACAAAAGTTCATAGAGCTCAAGGAACTTGCTGCTAATACCGTAGGCGTTAATAATTCCATCTTTGACACGGAATTGAATTGTCTCTTATCGCTCTACCAAGATGTCGCCAAGCAGGTATCAACTCTCGAAGAGGAAATCGTAAAACTCATTGAGGAAATCCATCCTCACTATATGTCTATTCCAGGAATAGGTCCATTGTCGGCTGCTGTCATATACGCTGAATACGGTGACATCTCAAACTTTTCGTCACCAGCACAAATGCTTGCCTTCGCCGGCCTCGAACCGGGAATCAGTGAATCCGGAACAGAATCACACAGAGGACGTATGGTTAAGCGAGGCTCATCTCAACTTCGATTTGCGCTGCTAAACTGCGTTCTTCCTCTGATCCGTTTTGATGTAACGTTTGCAACATACTACGCCAAGAAACGAGCAGAGGGAAAACCTCACCGCGTAGCGGTATCCCACGTAGCCAAGAAGCTTGTCAGAGTCATTTTTGCATTGGAGAGACAAAACACTGACTTTGTGCCTCAGGCTCTGAAATACGATGTATTCAGATGGTTAGTTTGCTATACAGTTTTTTCATTTTCAAAAATAATCTAAAAACTACTTGACTTTTAATAGTTTGTCACCTCCGAATTCTATATATAATAAAATGACGTTACCATACTTGATAACGTCATTCTATCATATATAGAGTTACAAAAGTGTTACACTCATCTTACTTTGTTTTTCTTCTCTTTCTGAACCATACACCCATACCGCCGGCAAGGATGACTACTGCGAATAAAGCTATTATGACCCACATTGTGGTAGTGCCAAACACCGCTGCTTTCGTATCGGGGTCCGTCTCACTTTCTGAACCACTTGCTGCATCAGTGTCTTCAGAAGTATCCGCTTTTTCTGAGACAGATAAAGCGTTTTCATTTCTTCCGAAGAACATATATGAACACTCTCCTTTGGAAAGCTTATAGGGTGCCGACTCTCCGAATGCTGAAACCGAGACCATGTCAGAATCACTCAAAGTTGAATTCTCGTTCGTACTCAGCGAAGCCGCCAGTATCGGGTCTCCTGCCGCATCATCCGAAGAGGTGTACAGCGATACCCATTTGTCCTCTTTTTTACGATGAATATCAGCCTTTTTTTCATCTGCATTCAAGACAGCATAGTAATCGATGAACTCGATCTCTTCTGAGCCCTCCGGATATGAACGATCGATGATCTTTCCGGGGATTTCGGTGTAGCTTGTTTTGTCCGAGCTTGTCATACAGTAAATCTCGTATGCCGCAAATGCCAAGGCTACTATTCCGCAGACGATACCTACAGCACGAGCTGCAGCTTTTGGAGCCTTTGAGCCTTCTTTCACCTGATTATAATACTTCTTTTTTGCAGCTTTTTCATCAAACGCATTGAGGTTTCTCCATGCCTGGTCTTTCTTATCAAATAATACCTCATACCTTTTATTCAGTTTGGTAAAATATCCATTCTTTTTATTATTTAATTTATCATACACTTTACGATTCTGATCTTTGAGTGCCGAATCATACACAGTATAATACTTATACAGTTCTTCTTGTTTGTAAAAGGTTGAAATCGTATCCTTTGTCAACAGTTTGTTTTTGCGTATGTATTCAACCTTTATTTTGAAAACATCATCGACGGTTTTTTCGTACTGATTAATTAAACTTCCCCACTCGTCCCGGAGTATTTGTTTCTCCGTTTCAAAAAATGTCTGAAAATCTACTTTCGGCCTGACTTTTATGAGTTTGGGTTTCCATTTGGCTGCATATACAAAAGCACCTACGCTTGCCAAAGCTGTTGATACCATGATGATATTGTAGGCTGCCGAATCCATAAACAGGCTTTTTCCTGAAGAAGATGATCTCTTTATCGCCTCCGTAGTGACGGCGGTATCGCCTTCAAACTCACCTCTATCACAACCATCGTATACAGATATCATCGCACCGCTATTCGGATCTTTTTTGTCTTCCTCAGTATCGTCGACATCTTCGGCATCTCCTGCCATGATACTCCTGAACACGTTATGTATACCTACATCATCCATAAGACTTTTTTGTCCGGGTGACAAAAGATATGCCATCGGATACAGATCCTCTGCTTTCAAATCCTCCCTCATGAAAAAGTCAAACATATTTGAGTCGCCGTACGGAGAGGATAACATGCGAAGTACGAGATTTGCATCGATGAGCGTCTGCGCATTCCCCGTTGAAACATCGTTGCTTTCCAGGGTTTGTTCGAGAACATCCATACCCTCTTCCATGCTCATGTTTTCATCAATCCTTGAGCCGAGTTCCGGTACTTTTTCCCCCTTCACAAGCTCTTCAAACGCCTTTGTATCGCCCTCATCAAGTGCTTTGCGGATTTTCTCGTGGTCGGTACTGCCGAGCAGCTCTCTGACGACAGGCATCTGTTCCAGAAGCAGCTTTGCATCATCGTCTAAGTCTTTTTTCATGATGGTCTTTATCTTTGCTTTTGGTGTGTTCGGATTTGCTTTTTCATAGATTTCCGTCAAGCCATTCGGTCCGAGTTCGCTCATACGTGAAAGCCAGGAGCCTTCTTTTTTCAGCTTACTTCCCTGAGTCTGCATGAGAATAGTTTCGATCGTTTTTATGATCTCTGTGTTTCCCTGCAAAAATACTTTTTTCATGTCATTATAGACTGCGGAGTCATCGGGGTTTTTATTCAGTGCGTGACCGGCATCAAGCAGATAGTCTCCCATCGCTTTGTCACTGTCATTTTCGTAAAACCTGTTCAGATAATACATCATCCCGGTCGCAGCCGGTACTCCCGCATCGTAGTTTTTAGCGAACTCGCGAACAGCCGGAACGATAGATTCCATCTGCTCATCGAACTCCTTTTCATATTTTTTGACCAACTCCTCATAATCCGAGGTGCTGAAGCCGCCGTTCATGTCCATCACTTTGATGTCTCGTATGGCCATATCTTTATCGTCTGTTGTGCTGTAGCCAAGCCAAGTATGACCGCTGTTTCCATTGTTCAGGTCGACATCCAAAACCGTATACTCCTCACCGAGCTCTTCTTCGGCCTTTTCCTTGCTGTCGGCGTAGCTTATAACCATATCGCTGATGTACTTGCCTGCAGACTCTGCCGCACGTACTCTACCTGCACCAGGCACACCAAAGGTCCTGTTGCCACCGATGACAGATGACATCGCAACAGCCATTACAAGTACTATTCCAAGTGTTCTTCTCATGGTCTTTTTCATAAGGCACCTCCGATTTATGTATATAAAAATATGACGTTACCATACTTGATAACGCCATACTATCATATGAAGGGTTACAAAAGCGTTACAAACGGATATTTAACGCTGTTCTGACGGAATCATCTATCATTCCGTACACTACCGGATTCGTAAGTGCCGGACAATTTTTAAAAATATCCGGCTGGACCTGTAAAAACATTCCGGTGATCGTAAGTCCCGAAAGTGACGGGTTCGCGGCAAAGGCTCGTGACGAGACTCCCGATACGATACCGTCGATGTATACGCTCGTCAGTCCGCAGTTTTCAAATGCACTCACGCCTATCCATGTGATGCCTTGGATCCTTACTGATCTTACGGCTGTGTTTCCTTTAAAAGCTCCGTCTCCTATACCTGACACCGGGTATCCTCCCAGCTCGAGCGGGATCGTCAGATTGCCTCCCGCACCGGTATAGCCGGTGATGATCGCTGTCTGGCTGGATGTCACTCGGTACGTGTATCCGCGGTCGGTCCCTTCACCCGGATTCGGCATGGATGTAGGAATTGGTGTAGCCGTAGGCCTTACCGGAGGCTGTGTGTAGACCGGTGGCTGCGTGTAGACAGGAGGCTGAGTGTAGATCGGCGGCCAGGTTGCGCGCGGCGTAGATGTCGGCCTAATCGTCGGTGTCGGTGTAACTACAGGTGTACGCGTAGGCCTTATCGTCGGTGTCGGCGTAGGCTTTAACGTCGGAGTCGGCTTTACGGTCGGGGTCGGCGTCGGCGTCGGTGTGTTTACCGGCGGCGCGATACCATCCTTTGTCATATCCGGGATCCCATATCCGTAGTAAGCATCCCACCCGGATGTGCCGAGATCACGGCAGCAGGACTTGAGCGTGGACTCAATCTGGCCCGGTGTAGAGTTCGGGAAGTTCAGCTTTATCATGGCTGCAAGAGCTGCCACATGAGGCGACGCCATCGATGTGCCCTGCAGATACGAATACTGCCCTCCCGGTATGCAGCTCAGGATATCCACGCCCGGAGCTGCGACGTCTACGCTGTTTCCGTAGTTTGAAAAATAAGCCCTGTCCTCATCGTCATCGATAGCTGCGACCACGATTATGCTTTCGATGTGAGCAGGACAGAAATTCGCTGTGTTTGATGAATCGTTTCCCGCCGCACATACGATGGTGACACCTTTGTTCAAGGCATACTGGATACAGGAGTCCTCATAACTGCTGTGTCCGCCGCCAAGACTTAAGTTTATGACCTTGGCTCCGTTGTCAGCTGCGTAGCGGATCCCGAGACCGATAGTCGTACTCCATCCGTATCCGCCGGCATCCAAAACACGCACCGGCATGATCTTTACGTTCAGGTCCGGCGTACAGTCCACGATGGTCCCCGCCACATGCGTTCCGTGAAAATGCTCATCTGTCGGGTCAGCATCGTTCTGCACATAGTCATAACCGGCCACTGTTCTTCCCTGTAAAAACGGATGGCTCGAGTCCACACCGGTATCTACGACAGCGACTGTTATGCTGCTCTTTGAGGTCTTTGTCGCGTAGGTATCGGCGCCCAGTCTTTCGACACCCCAAGAAAGGGAGTCATAAGCAGCTTTCTCGGAAGCGACTTTCTGAGTTTTTGCTATCTTCTTGTCTGGCGAGCTTTTTCCGCTTTCTACGTCTGTCTCATCGGTACCGATATACAGATCAGGCTCAGCCCACTCGACGTCCGGAAGATTTGCTATCTTTTGGAAAGCATCCTTTGCTTTATCGCTTGTCTCAAACTGAAGGATGCATATGTTTTCATCATCTTTTAATACAGCCGTCGGCTCGTACTCCGAAAATGAGACGTCACTTTTCTTTGTCTGTACGATCAGTCTTTTAGTAAAAAAATGATCCTTCGCCGCGATCGCACCGCTGCTTTTCACAGGATTTGCGATGATCATATCAGAGACGGCGCGGGCAAAGTTTTCATGATTTTTGTAGCTTTTAACGACTGATTTTTTGATCGTGACTTTGCAGGTATAGGTCTTTTTGGAGACCTTGGCTTTGATGGTAGTCTTGCCTTTTTTCAGAGCCTTTACCGTGACAGATGTCTTCGATGACTTGACTTTTTTCAGTAGTTTTTTATCGGCGATCTTCCATGTTGCTTTTTTACCTTTGGAGAGGCCTTTTATTTTAACGGTAGATTTTTCTCCCACATACAGACCGAGCTTGGTTTTATCAAGCTTGACGGTGGTTTTTGCCACTGCGCCCGGTGCGCTCGATGCGATCCCCGAAAAGAGCATCGCTGTCACCAGGGTAAATACTGTTATGTTGTTTCTGTATCTTTTTTTCATTTTTATTTTCCTTTTTCATCTAGGCATGTGTTTATCTTTTCCAAAAGCTCGTTGATCTTGAACGGCTTTGCCACGTATGCATTCATGCCGGCATCAAAAGCACTCTGCACATCCTCGTTAAATGTGTTCGCCGTCATCGCAATGATCGGAATGGATGACAGTTGCGGATCATCGAGTGCGCGGATCTGCCTGGTCGCCTCAAGTCCATCCATGACAGGCATCAGTATATCCATCAGGACGATGTCGATATCGCCGGGCTTTGAGCTTTTTATAAGCTGAACGGCTGCATTTCCGCTGGTGATTATTTTTACGTTGAAACCGAGGTTGCGAAGTGTCCTATCTGATAAGTGAAGGTTTGCCACCGTATCGTCGACAACCAGAACTGTCGTATCGCTATAGTCTCTCGGAGCAGAGCCACCTCCCTGATGGTCAGCTATCTCCTCTGACGGATCGGAATCAGACTTAGTCATCGGCATTTTTATCACAAACTCGGTCCCCATACCGGGCTGACTTGTGACGTCTATCGTGCCCTCCATCATCTCCGTCAGGCTGTGGACCAGAGCCATGCCGAGGCTCGTCCCCTGGTTTTCGTTGACCATGATCAGTTCTTCTTTTGGGTACGGCTCCCAGATATGCTTAAGGAAATCCTCCGACATTCCGATCCCGGTGTCGTGTACGCGGATCTCATAGGTCAGTCTTTCACCTTTTTCGATGAGCGCACCCTTCACTGAGACTCTTCCCCTCGAAGGTGTGTATTTGTATGCGTTTGAAAGCAGATTTGTCAGTATCTGCTTGAATCTCTCCTTGTCACACTCGACCGGATCTGTTTCCATCTTCTCGACATCGACTTCGAAGTAGACCTGCTTTTCATTCATCTTGGGGCGAAACATCTCAGCGCTCTCCAAAACCAAAGCTTTGAGTGTGGCCGGAGACTTTGAAAGCTTTACCTCTCCGTTATCAATCCTTGCGAAGTCCACGATATCGTTTACAAGTTCCAAAAGATGTTCGCTCGACGATACTATCTTGTCCAGGTATTCTTTCAGGTTTTGTTTGTTGTCGAGTTCCTTGCCTGCCAGCTTTGAAAACCCGATAATCGAATTTAACGGGGTACGAAGATCATGTGATATACTAGAGAAAAAATGACTGTCCATATCGATCCCTCCTTACCTGATGACTTACTGTGCTTCTGACATATTGTTTTGTTTGTGTTTTTCTTTTTAGATGTGTTTCTGTACAAATATCTGATTTACTTTTTAAAACCGGTCTTCTTATCGAACTTATAAGTTTTGCCGTTTACCTTTGCGCTTCCAGTGAGCATGCGACCCTTTTTGTCGAACGCGCGAAGCTTTTTCCCTCCGTTAAAAGGCATGAAGGAATTGCGGCTTTTACCCATATTGAATACGGCTCCGTTGCCCTTTTTGATCAGGTAATAATACTTTCCTATTTTTTTGAGTTTCCAGAGCTTTCCTTTACTGTTTGAATCTCCCTTTGAAGGTGCATATCTGTATCCGTTTTTATCAAAGTAAAAATAGTTAGCACCTATCTTTTTAAAACCTACTGCCATGTCGGCGCGCCCCATAGAATCAGGCTTTGAAAAATACCTGTACTTGGATCCGTAGGTTCTCCAACCGAGGTATGAACTTCCCTTATAAAATGCTCTTTCGAGCGCTCCGCCTTTTGTAAAAATATAGTTCTTTTTTCCGATCTTTTGTATCCCTGTCGCAGGCTTAAAATCTGCTTCGTTCGGATCGATATAGTAGACATCATCACCGGTGAAATCAGTTCCTGTTTTATTGGCTATACCGGATACGTTTATCCAGCCCGAAAGCTTCTCGGAGTCCGTAAATTTTGTGTCGTTATTTTTATCTATATATACACTTATATTATCGTTGTTTACAGTGATACCAACTCCTGCTTTTTCATGTCCGTTCATGATCGTGATGCCGTGCTCATGCATACGCTCAACAGGGCTGTAGTATTTGGGTATTTTTTTACCCGGCACATCCGCAAGGTCCTGATATCCCGTGCTCTCCGCAAAGGCTATACGCGGATCTACCGCATCTAAAAATGCCGCGCTACTCGATGAGTTGAGTCCGTGATGTGCCATTTTTAATATGTCCGCTTTGAGTTCGCCTGCGTAGGTCTCCACCAGACACTCTTCCTCGAGTTTTTTGATGGCGGTTCCTTTGTATGCGGAGCCCTGCTGGTTCTCGATGGATTCGATATCGCCCGTAGTCAGAAACTTCACCGATCCGCAGGTAAACATCGTGGTCAGGGAGTAGTTGTTCAGGTAGTGACCCGATCTCTCTCCGTAGACATCAGCCGGGAAATAGTTGTTGCACTCTGCCATATCGTAGGTTCCGACAGGTCCGATGACCTTTGCACTCACGTCACCGACGGTGAATGTGCTGCCTTTTTTCAGATAGATGGTCTGTACATCACTGTTTGCTCCGTTCCCCATATACTTAAACCAGCTTTCTATCTTTCGATACATACCGTCGGTGGTTCCGCCACCTTCACTCACCCAGTCAGCTCCAAGCGAACGATCCGGCAGATATAATCTGTTTATCCTTATTCCTTTTTCTATCAGATCATAAATACTTTCAAAATGATCCGGGTGGAGGTGCGATATATACAAATCCAGCTCGGTTATGCCCATTTTTCCGATGGCATCGAGTAGTGAATCGGATGTATAGAAAGCCCCTGTATCCATCAGAAGGTAGTTTCCTTTTGATTCGAGTATCACTGCATCGCCGTACTCGTTTTGCGACTTGGCGTATGCTTCTTGTCCTTTGTTTGCCTTCAGATAGATGCCGTACAGCTTCATCTGTGTGCCTGCTGCCTTGGCCGCAGGTGTGGCATCTGCAAGTGCACCAAGACTGAACAAAAGCACCAAACTCATAGCAACTGCAAATACTCTATTTTTCATGTCTATCCTCCACTCTGAAACTCGTGAATCTTCCTATGCATATTTTACCGCAGGGAAGTATTAATTGTCAATAGAGTAGGGGAGATTTTCTCTCCCCTCTCACACCACCGTACGTGCCGTTCGGCATACGGCGGTTCAACAAGTTCTAAGATTGTGACGTTCGGTA
>ONKC01000075.1:6395-16428 GCA_900318295.1 uncultured Eubacteriales bacterium | reverse complement strand
GCAATCAAACCATATCATAGGGGACTACCCTTTTTCAATACCCAATTTTTATATCCGGCCAATGCCGGTGTGTTATTCCTACAAAAACTTTACGCTAATCTGCCACATAAACTGCTGCCCCTCACCTGCTGCCACTTGGCACAGCCGGTTCTCCTTGCAGCGTATCGGTTCGGCGCATTTTTCTGCTACACCTGCTTACTTCATATAGCTGTTTTCGTATTCCTCGATCGACACTGGTTTGCTGAAAAAATATCCCTGCACGATCTCGCATCCGAGCTCAGCCAGCCTCTCGACCTGTGAGGCTTCCTCCGCGCCCTCAGCAAGGCACTTGAAATCGAGTTCCTTCGCGAGTGAGATGATATGTCGGATCACAACCAGATCCTTTTTTCTCTCATCGTTTGTTCCGATGTGGTCCACAAAACTTTTGTCGATTTTCAGCGTGTCGAGCGGCATCTCGGTCAGCAGCGAAAGCGACGAATACCCGGTCCCGAAGTCATCCATCGAAATCTTGAAGCCTCTGTCCCTCAGGTCGTTCAGCACGCGGAGCATCTGGTCCTGGTCATCATAAGAAGCGCTCTCCGTCAACTCGAAATCGATGAGCGCATGGTCAACCTCGTACTTATCAACGATCGACGCCAAGTGCTTCGTAAGATTTTTATCATAAAGCCGCGACAACGATCGACGCCAAGTGCTTCGTAAGATTTTTATCATAAAGCCGCGACCTTGAAAGATTGACCGAGATCGGGTAAAGCGGCTTGCCCTCATTTTTCCATCTGTTCAACGCCGCGCAGACCTTATCGAGAACGATATCATCTATCTTTCCGATCGCGCCGTCTTTTTCGAAAAACGGTATGAACCTGTATGGCGCTAAAAATTCTCTGTTTCGGTAGTTCCAACGGATCAGCGCCTCGGCGCCTTTTATATGGGCGGCCTCCATATTCTGTGTACTTGCGGCTGAAGATTTTTCCTTATTATCACTTGATAGGCTGGTGATATCAAACTTCGGTTGCAGATACACGACAAACTCATCGTTCTCGATCGCGGTATCGACGTACGCTTTTATATAATTCGCCCACTGGACATCTTCATGCATCTTATCGGTGTACACGATGATGTCCGTGCGATCCTGGTGAGTCCCCATCGACTGCGCGAGCTTCGCCGCATCCGCCACTCTGTTTCCATAAAGCATCGCTATCTGCATGGGAACCACTCCGCAACGATACATTATTTCATAATTCGGATCCTCTTCAAGCACTGATATCCCTGCAAAAAATCCGGATAGTTTTTCCATCATTTCATCATCGGGCATATCCTTTATCATCATCGCAAAATTGTCGTTGTGGCACCTTGCGGATGTAAAAATATAGTCGGCTTCATTCATCGCTTTCACGACATTTTTAAGGACCTTGTTTGCCGCCTCATGCCCGTAAACTTCGTTGATTACGGAGAATTGTTTTATGTCAAAATGAGCAAACGCAAAATCCGCGACCCCCAGCTCCATCGGCATCTCGATATATGCCAAAATATGATTCCAATTATAATGCCCGGTGACCAAGTCTCGGAAAGCGTATTTATACAGATCATCTTTTGTCAGATTTGCCGCTTCATCGGTCAGTACTGGCGTCGCTTTATCCTTGAAAAGTTCGGCCTCATAGAGGAGTCTGAGCTTTTTTTTGCCCGAAAAAACACCGATATAATTCGGGTTATTTTTAAGCTTAAATTCGGTGTACAATCTGCACAGATTCCCCGATGGTTTTTCCATAAAAACACGCCGGATCATGTCGGTATCGATCGTTACTTCGTTGTCTATTTCAACCGAGAAAAAAAATGCCTCGTCCAGAACTACCGACTTCACACCCTGCGGACAGATGTTATTATTAGGATTATTTTTATCTATCTCGCCATCGATATTAAACTCAATTCCAATGACATTTTTTTCGAGTTCTTTTATAAAAAATACACCCGGTCCGTCATAGGTACCAAAGGTATTTGCAAACCCGCCAATCTCCTCCGGGATCTTGCCGCGGCAAAACCCGTCTATATCTTCTTTTGACGCGTCAATATAATAAAGAATTCTTTTTGGCCTATATAACAGATTGAGCTCATTTACAAACATATTTCCCCTCCATTTTTTTGTTATGACTCTTCTTCCCAGAAGAGTTCATCAAGAGTTTTTTCCAGCGCCCTGCATATGGCTATGCAGAGGTTGATCGTCGGATTGTAGTCACCTTTTTCTATCGCGCTGATCGTCTGTCTCGAGACTTTGCACATGGCGGCAAGTTGCTCTTGGGACAGATCTTTGCCGGCCCTCGCGGCCTTTAATTTTAGATTCTTCATATGCTTACCTTATCCTTTCCGTCAGCTTTGATTCATGCCTTATAAAGGTTTGTTTGGTTGGTTGATACTGTGGACTCATGTCCTTTTTTCACGCTTTTGGCTGCATGCTTTGTGCTGTGGACCCATGTCCTTTGGGTGCAGTTTTCGGCTGCATGTTTCGTGCTGTGGACCCATGTCCTTTGGGTGCAGTTTTTGGCTGCATGCTTCGTGCTGTGGCGTGGGGTTATTTTTACTCAGCTTCTGCCTTTTTATCTATCACCTTTTTAATCACCATCTCGATGCAGATAATGATAAACATTACACCTACTTCGAGGTTAATAAATGACGGACAAAGCTTTCCATCCTTGATCAGACCTTCCTTTACAATAGGCATGATTCCGAACACAATGTTGAAAATCGAAATAAACGACATGACGCACATAAATCTGGTCATATTGTTGTTCAGTCCGACGTAACTGTCGTTGAATATAGCGTGTGAAATCTGAACTACAATTCCAATCAAAATGGGCAAAAAGAAAGCGTTCATACCCAATACATGAATGATTCCCTCATCTGTTGCGTTTAAAACCAGCATGATACAACATGTTATCACCGTTGCGTAAAACCCAAACATATAAGATCTTCCACGCACAGCTTTTTGTCTCTCATCATAATCTGTTTTTACCTTGTTATCGCGGTTGATGTATTTCAATACAAATACTACAATTATCAAACCAACCATGATACCTACAATTAATCCTGTTGATGCAAAAGAATTCATATTTTCCTCCAATCCGGAGTGGTGTGTAAGCGGGTGTCGGCTTCGGTGGCTGCTGCTCTGCGGGACCGCTGCCTGGCGTGCCTGTCCGGCGTGCCTGCCCTGTGGTCTCTAGCAACTGAAACATGCGTAACAACGCGGCTTTACACTTACTCCTTGTGAATACTTGATTTTGTTGACAGGATGTCCGGCCTCCGGATGACTTTTCATCCTTACATGGCATATCATACACCATACTTTACTCTTTGTCAAGTATGTTTTACATTTTTCTAAAACTTTTTTTTCAATTAACCGTAACTTAGTCTTTCAATTCAGGTGTTTTTTCAATTCAGGAATCTATTTCAAGATAAAGTAAGAATCACTGTTTTACCCTACATGCATCCCTATGATCTTGTAGACTTTTCTATCATCTGATCATAGGTAACACCGTACTTTATAGCGATATCACTTGCAAAGGAAAGCCCCTCGGGTGGGGCGAGTTCGACACGAAACGACCGTTTGCTGCCGTCTGTTCTCATGACCATCGAGACTGCGCCATGTCCGTCGGTTTCGGTGTTCAGCTCGTCGATATCCTGACCGAGCTTGTGCATATGCGTGTTGTAGATCATCCGGACACGCTTTATGAGCATGGCGCGGATGGAGTCTTTGGCGATAAAATATCCCTCCTCAAATGAGGTTGTGGAGAATGTCTCGTTGAGCAGGATCAGGCTGTGAGCGGTCGCTTCATCGTATATTTTACGGAAGCGTATACACTCCTCACCCAGTCGTCCGAGGTCAATCGTTTTGTCTTCATCTGCCGGAAAGTGTGTGTAGATCGCATCAGCAGGTACATAACAAAAATGCTCGGCAGGAACGGGTATGCCGCCCTGCGCCAGCAAAAACAGCAGTCCCACGGCCTGTGTCAATGTCGTCTTCCCGCCTCGGTTTGCTCCGGTAAGTACATATATCCTATTTGATCTGTCAAACCGTATATCGTTCTCCACCATATCTTTCGGATCCACGGACAAGGCAAGACGGATATTATAAAAGCCTTTTGCTTCGGTGACGTCCTCTGTCACCTCCGGTGTACAGAAAGTGTAACCGGCAGCGCGGTATTTTTCTATAAACTCTACCGCACGGATATAGTAGATGAACTCCGGGATAAGCCCGGAGATGTTCACAACTGCCACGTCGGCATAGGCAGTCAACACGGCACGAAGATCCCTGGACAGCTTTGACATCATGCGGTTCATCTCTGCTTCGAGATAATAAGAGGTGTTCTTTCCGCGGTCATCCATCACCCCGGTGACGATCGTGGACCTGGTCCTACTGTCAACAAAAGGCGTCCTCTGCAGATTGAAAATGCCGGAACCCTTTTTCAGAGATTGAAAAAGCCGGTCGTTTCCATTTTTATTTGAGGGATAAAAATGCATATCTCCGCTCCACTCTGCCTCATCCTGCAACCTATCCCCGCCCGATATGGCATCAGAAAAGCCGGAGAATATCCCTGACTTCTTAAACGGTTTACTGTTGACTGAGATAAGGCCGAGACCGGTTGCCTCAAGTCTGTTGTTTACGTTGACACCGACTGTGATGCTTTGGATCTCGGACGCTTTTACGGTAAGCGCAGAGATGTCTTCTTTCATTTTGGAAAACCCGGCTTCGTTGTACAGTGTGTCTACATACTTAAGAAGTCCGGTAAGTCCCTCGGAATGCAGATCAGCCTCGGATAGACATTCGCGGATCTGCTCTACACAACGGATATAGTCCTTCAGTTCATCCAGACGCTGGTACAGATGCCAGAGCGAGACCTCATCATCAAAGTTACTGTGCGTCAAACCGAACTCACGGATGTGCTCCAGCTCATCGAAAACCTCCATGATCCTTTTGCGAAATCCGATGTTGTTCATGATATCGCTAAATACATCCTTACGGTAATCTGCCACACGCCTGTCATCGCTCATATGCGACAGGACATCCTTTATCAGAGCCTGTTCATCGACTTTTCCAGCGATTTCAGGGAGCAGAAAATCCATCCCCAGATCATGACAGGTAGTATCGGAAAGCTGCTTATAGGAGATCTCATCATAATATGGAAAAAGAATACTGTATGGTTTTATTTTCATCTTGACCTCTGTTATAAAAAAGTATCTGAATAATCTTTTCAACCCCTTCATAAGTGTACCACATATACCTTGCAAATGCAAAGAGAATTAGTTCTGTAGGGCACTTTTTAAATACCCTATTTCTTGAAACCTACTAAAACTTTACGCTAGCGTTCTGTAGGTGTAGGCAGCTCATCAAGAGTATTTCACATCCTCCGACACATCAGCTTTTGACTGCCAGACGCCGGTGTGGTACACGCACAGAAGCCGGCTCCCACCACGGGAGCCGGGGTGGGGGATATGGGCACTTGCGGACGTACGCCACCTTGGGAGCTGGGGCAGGGACAGGATATGGGCACTTGCGGACGTGGTCCACTTAAAAAGTTCTGGATGCAGCAGATAATCGGAGATCTTACGGCAAATTCTCATCCAAAAAGCGATGGAACCGGCAAAAGTTCCGACTAAATGGCAAATTTTGCGCTTCCAGACGGAATTTTTTGCTCTACTCCTGTCGTCGAGAATCAATGGTACCGGAGAAAGTTCCGACTATTTGGCGAAATCCGTCTGTTTAGTCGGAACTTTTTGACTTTTTTGCATTTTAGAGAGTGATTTCTTATCTAGAATAATCGATCGTTTATCCGTTTTTTTAAGAAAGTTCCGACTTTTTCACCCAAAATCGCAGTTTAGTCGGAACTTTTGTCGGTACCACTACTCCGACAAATTTCACTGTACAGCAAAAGTTCCGACCAAACAGCTAAAATTTCTTGTTTGATCGGAACTTTCTCTGGTTCCACGCTTTTTCAAACCGCTCCGCCGAGGATTTCCTTCTGTAGCACCCGCGCCGCGCCGGGCCGGGCGTCCGCCCCGCGGTCCATCCGTAAAATCTTCGCCCTGGACCGAAGCCAGCGGCGGCCTGCTGGAACTGCCCCACGCCGCACCCGCGCCGCGCCGTGCCAGGCGTCCACGCCCGCGAGTCATAGAAGAAAAGATTCTATATACTGTTGCGCAACCTTGTTTGAGAAACCGACAACAGACGATTCATAAGAAATGATCATATTAATTCCAAACAAATATCCGCTCTGCTCATATTCTCTTAACTTAGGAATGTTTCTGCAAATGTAATCAAGATCATCCATCATCCCGAAGTGTTCCCATATAAATTCTTTTCTCGTTCGTTTGTTCAAGCATACAAAATCAGGAAACACTCTTCGGCCGGAGTTAAGAACCAATTCCGGTTCATATCGATATGGCACTCCGTTATCATAAAACATATTAGCAAGGATTACTTCTGATTTTGATCTGACTATCTCTCCGTTTTTTGTTACGGTATCCATAGTCTGTGAAGGCAAGTCATATTCGTTTGTTAGATACGATTTCTCAGACCATTCTTTTGCGTACTCCTCATCGGATTCTATGATCGGTTGAACTACTTCTTTTCTTGCAGGATGAAGGTTGTCATAGGTATCTATAAGCTCACCTTTTGGATACGCATTTACCAAATAGTTTAGAGTTTTAATTCGCTCATCAATGCTTTCAATGAGTTTCTTATTATAATCATTTTGTGCCATACAACGGATGATCTGAGAGTCTTCTTTTTTTCTGAGATAAATGCGCTTGCCATCAGGATCAACCATGTAGTAAAAGTTCCTTCCTTTTTTTGATTCCACTACCAACCTGTTGGATTCAAAGCCTGTTTTTTCGATGCGTTTTTTTGCCTTGAGCACAGTACGATTAGATGATCGTATCTTTTGTTTTATGTCTTCAAGACTTTCGATTTCACATCTGATAAATTCAATTATTTCATTCATAAATACCTCCTTGTAGATTCACTGTTTTCGCGGGAAAATGATTTGTGAGATAAAAATGGGTAACGCAAATAAACCTTCATACCAGTCAAAACATACACGTGAGAAACATAAGAGTCAATTTCGAAGAATCTCGCTTACAAAAGCGGTCATTTTTGATAAATGTGATTCTTTGAGAAATATGATTCTTGAGAAATAAGAGAAATGCTCCCGAAAAGAAACATTTTCTTGAAGGGTATTATAACGCAGTTGCGAAAGAAAATCAAGAGAAAAATAAAAAGAAAAAACTTGTTTTGGAAGCTTTGTATTGATATAATAAAACGGTAATGCTACGAATGACGCTGATGACTTGATTTCTCGAGGATTATGATGCAGGAAAAACCAAATGCTTTTGACAACGCTCTGTCCAACTTTACTTTTGGCATGGCAAACAAAGATCTTATCTGTCACATGGCGGCGGAAGGCTACAGCGTCAGACAGATTAAGGAAGCCACGGATTACCCGGTGTCGTTAGAAAAAATCGCCGAAACCGTGTGGGAGTATTATATTGAAACAGGTGTGTTACGGATGATCCCGCCGGGCGAGGACGCAGGACCCAAATATGATTATGTGATGGATATCGGTAAGTACGGCAAAAGAAGTTTTAGACGTATCGAGCGTAAAAATAACCCAACAGACACATCCGATTTATCCCGGACTTCTTCAATAAAAGATTCTGATAAAAACAATGAATCGAAGAAGCAAAACAACCCGGGTTACATCCAACTTGATATAGGGATAATAAAGGCACATGATCCTGAAAAGTACGAGAAGCTACTTCAAATGCTTGACAGCAGGAAGCGAGATTATATCGACGGACTTCCCTGGCCGGATGCGATCGTATGGCATGTTGACAACCTGACGATCCGTGAGATCATGGGAATCTGGTCAGAGTCAGAATGACCGCAGCGAACTGAAGTGGGACGGCGTGCAGCAGAGCGTGCCAGCCCACGGTGAACAGAAGTAGTGCGAAACGCGCTGTGGAGGGGTGAGCATGAGAGTGAGTGCCAGCAGCGAACTGGAGCGGTACGGCGTGCAGCAGAGCGCGCCAGCGCACGTTAAACAGAAGTAGTGCGAAACGCGCTGTGGAGGGGTGAGCATGAGAGTGAGTGCCAGCAGCGAACTGGAGCGGGACGGCATGCAGCAGAGTGCACCAGCCCACGGTGAACAGAAGTTAGATAGAACGTGTATGGACGAGGGCTGTCTCACATATTAATAGTGATAGGAGAGAATCTATGAGCAAATCAGAAGTATTTTTTACCACATTCAGAACAACCATAAATGAGAATCTGCCACAGAAGCTTCATAGGCTTGTAAAGACTGCAGGGTTTGAGAACATCGACTTTACAGACAAGTATGCGGCAATCAAGATTCACTTTGGGGAACTCGGAAACTTGGCATTTTTACGCCCGAACTACGCGAAGGTAGTGGCGGACTATGTCAAGGAACTCGGTGGCAAACCATTTTTAACTGACTGCAATACGCTCTACGTCGGGAGTCGTAAAAATGCGCTGGACCATCTGGAGACCGCGTATCTGAATGGCTTTTCGCCGCTGCAGACCGGATGCCATGTGATCATTGCGGACGGGCTGAAGGGGACCGACGAGACGCTTGTGAAGATTGATGGCGAGTATGTTAAGGAAGCGAAGATTGGTCATGCGATCATGGACGCGGATATTTTTATCTCGCTTACGCATTTTAAGGGGCACGAGATGGCCGGGTTTGGCGGGGCTATCAAGAACATCGGAATGGGCTGCGGGTCGAGGGCCGGAAAAATGGAGCAGCATTGCGATGGAAAGCCGGAAGTTGACGAGGATTTATGTATCGGTTGTGGTGCGTGTGATAGGATCTGTGCACACGGCGCGCCTCAGATCAAGGTGTGGGGAAACGCTGATGGCTCGGATAGTGCTTCCGGTAACAAAAGAAAGGTTGCCCGTATTGATCATAATGTATGCGTTGGTTGTGGAAGGTGTCTTGCTGTATGTCCGAAGGATGCGATCAGTGCGAGCTTTGATGATTCGATAGCAAAGCTGAATTACAGAATGGCGGAGTACAGCCTGGCTGTATGTAAGGACAGGCCTTGTTTCCATGTGTCTTTGATATGCGATGTGTCGCCGGATTGTGACTGTCATGCAGAGAATGATATTCCGGTTATCCCGGATATTGGAATGCTTGCGTCGTTTGATCCGGTTGCGCTGGATCAGGCGTGTGCTGATCTGTGCAACAAGATGCCTGTGTCTTCCGGAAGTATTCTTGATGAACATATCAAAGAGAATCCTCATGAAGCAGAAGTTCATGATCATTTCCATATGATACACCCAGATACCGAATGGGAATCCTGTCTGGCGCATGCTGAAAAGATTGGATTGGGGACCAGAGAATATGAGTTAGTAAGGATTTGATCAAGTATGCCATTTTTTTATCATGAAAGATTCATATTTATGCCGATAAAGTGAACGGATTCTGACAAGCACTGATGGTATCATAGCAATTGTAAAGAGAAAGTACCGGAAAGAAACATCACTCCGAGAAATCTCTTCAGGAGAAGGAAAGAGCGCTGGGTGCCGGCTTCGGTGCGTGTACGAAGCCGGCGTCTGGCAGTCAAAAGCGAATGTGTCCGGAAGATGTGCCGGGGTGGAGCTTCGATGTGAGGGCCGATGTGGGGCCGGTGCGCCGGGTGGAGTTTTGGTGCGAGGGCCGGTGTGGGGCCGGTGACGCTGGCGGTTTGAAGCCGGTAAACTGGATTAGTTGCTGGAGTCCGGCGGATGCGCCGGGTGGAGCTTCGGTGTGAAGCTGGTGTGCCGGGATGGTGCTTCGGTGCGAGGGCTGAAAACCGGATTAAAATAGGGTGGAACCAGAGAAAGTTCCGATCAAACAAGAAATTTTAACGGTTTGGTCGGAACTTTTTGTGCACACTGAAATTTGTCGAAGTAGTGGTACCGACAAAAGTTCCGACTAAACTGTGATTTCGGGTGAAAAAGTCGGAACTTTTACGAAAAATCAAGCAAACG
>ONKC01000075.1:0-6384 GCA_900318295.1 uncultured Eubacteriales bacterium | reverse complement strand
CAAACGATCGATTTTCTTAGACAAGAAATCCTTCCCTAAAAGGCGAAAAACCCAAAAAGTTCCGACTAAACAGACGAATTTCGTCAAATAGTCGGAACTTTCTCTGGTGCCATCAAATTTTGACGACAGGAGTAGAACTAAAAGTTCCGTCTGGAAGCACGAAATTTGCAATTTGGTCGGAACTTTTGCCGGTTCCATCACTTTTTAGGTGGCATATGGGTCACCAGTTCAACCGAACGCACACATCCGGACCTCACACCCGCACTCTCCCGGCGCACACAACATGCATCAGGGCTCGGCGGCATCCGCCGCCAAGCCCCGTACCGCACACAACTATGCCCCGACAATACACCGCCGTACCACACACAACCGTCCGCACACGGCATGTACCACACACCCTTACCGCTTCTTTATACTTACATCTCCGGAGGATGTACTTATCTTCATCTTGTTCACTCCGGTTCCGCACTTATAGCTCTCCCCGGTCTTCTCAAACGGAAGCTCATAATCGAAATCTCCGCTCGACGTGTTTACATCCACGCTCAAATCCGCATCCTCTGGAAGAACTATTCCCATCTTTCCGGATGATGCCTCAAAAGAAGAATTCTTTGGTGCCTCAGCCATGGAAAGACTCATATCACCACTTGATGCATCATAACGAACATCATCTATAGCTATAGCATTAATTATCGAGCTTCCGGAGCTAACGCTCACACCAAGATTTGCAGACTTCTCTATGTCAGCCATAATCCGCCCTGATGAAGCATCAAGAGTAATAGAGTCACTGCTTCCGTTCTGTTTGAGATGTACATCACCTGACGATACCGACAACTCTATATTACGCGCTTCACAGTTCAAATCTATGCTTCCCGACGATGCATCAATATCAACTGCGTCCGCGTTGACACCACTTGCCATGAAACTTCCCGAAGACATTCCGGACTTCAACATGGAAAGCTTCAACTCTTTCGGAACCGTAATCTCCAATTTCTTTTCAACATGAGTAAAATCAAGGTTACTTCCCGACGCGCAATACTTTACATAAAGCGTGCCGCCATCCACCCAGGTATGCACCTTTCTGTCATCATCAAGTTCCTTGTTTGAGCTCTCCTTGATCGAAATCTCGTTAGATGTGTCCGTAGAAAAGACCACATCTCCCGAGAGATAGTTGATATCGATCGAATCGATTTGCTCTCTAACCACACGATCACCGGCCATATACTTATCAGAGTTATTGTAAGTATAGTTGATAGCACAACCACTCAAAAGTCCCATCAGCAGCACCGCCGCACCTACCATAGTCATCCGTAAACTGTTAATTCTCATCTTTTTTTCCCCCTACTGCTTTAATTATAATGCCTATTATTAAAAATACCAAGCCAATCCCCACTCCGACATACAGCCAGATCAGAGGAGATACAACAGAAACCATAACCATCGAATTATTATCAATAGAAGTATCCATCAGCATCCAAACAATATCCGTCGAAAAGAAACTAAACACCGACAGCGCTGCGATGCATATCCCTGCCTTAATAAATCCGTTTGCATGAAGATATCTTATCAGTAAAAATACCACCCACGCCATCCCGACGAGCGGACACGCAATCGCAAATGCCATACGGAAAAATCCACCGCCGACCGTCAGTCCGATACAGATCATCATCAGCGTAAATGTCACCGTGTAAGCACCAATAAGCGTCAATCCTTTGAAGTTTTTCAATGCACTTTTTACCGGTTCGGTAGCTATTACAAAAGGCCCGATAAGCACTACAAGCCCAAACAAAACCGACGATGCCGCAATAAAAAACCAACTTCCTCCGGTGTAAATACTGACCACTCCGAGTAACATAATCAAGCTCGCGCTAAACGCCCCCGCAGACAGTAAAAACTTGTGCTCAGGTGCCATCAAAGGAACCACCACGAGCGATGCCGGTATACACATAGCCGCAAGCACGATGAAAAACCAGGTGAGCCCCGCTCCCGTTGCGAGATTTACGATAAGGCATACAAGAATCGGGATTGCGAACACCGCTGCCACGATACCTCCAGCAAGCGCACTTTTTCTTTTAAAAAATTTCGCCTGCGAGCTGATCACATCGTCCTTTTCACGGATCATCTGCTCATCTATCTCACTCTCACCCATTCTGTCTAAAAGGTTGGAACACTTTTCGCATTCCGACAAATGCTCTTTAATTATCTTTTCACTCGCCTCACTGCAAGCTCCGTCCTTGTAGAGTGGAAGCAGATCGGCGATCATATCGCATTCATATTTCATCTTCATCCATCCTTTCCATGATCTTTACTCTGGCGCGATGATAGGTCACTCTTGCCCAGGTCTCTGTCTTTCCGAAGATCGATCCTATCTGCTTGAAAGAAAGCTCTCCGAACGTCCTGAGCTGAAACACTTCCTTATAAGGTTCATCCAACGAATGAAGTATTTTGTGGATCTTTATCGAGGTTTCCTTTTCAACAAGTTTTGTCTCGATATCCTTCGCAGGATCAGGCTTTTCAGCTATCGCCTCATCTGAAAATCTAGCGTGCCGCCTTTTTTCATCAATAAAAATGTTCTTCGCGATCGCGCACAGCCACGTAAAGCTTTCGCTCTCGCCCCGAAACGATTTTTCTGTCGATATCGCTCGAAAAAATGCCTCCTGCGTTATCTCCATCGCCTCATCCGGGTTCCCGGCAAGTGTCATTACATAAGAAAACACCTTCATGTAACACACTTCATACAGTTTTTCCGCGGTTTCCGTATTCAATGTCTCGCACCTTTCCTTTTTGATCTTACATAGGTTAGACGGAGTAATTTTGATTTCGTTACAACAATTTTCAATTTTTTTTTAAAAAGTTTTATTTCATAAAAATATACCGACACACAGCACAGGCGTCAGCACCACCAAAGCACAAGCTTCGCGTCAGACCTTTCTCACGAGATACAGATATTCCTTCACATGTATATCCCTGTCCTTCAGGTTCCTGCAGCCTCTGAAGGTATTGTACTCCTTGTCAAGCACCTTCACCTCACCAAGCTCCGAGAGCATCTCCACCATCTCGTCCCTCGAGATAAATCCGTCATCACTAAACGAGATCAAAAGATACTTAGCCTTCAGCCTGTCGCACAGGTCAGCCATGCTCTCCTTCGCAGTCTGCTTATAATTATAGTTGGACTTATTCCAGCCCTTCGGGATTCCGGACACCTTACTTATCTCATCCGGCCTTTCATACGAATCTATCAGATTCAGCATAAAGTAATTTGATCCGTACGGATGCTGATTGTAAGGCGGGTCCATATAGACCAGGTCGAGCTCGGGGAGATCACCCGCAAGCCGGTTCGCATCCTCCCGATACACCTTCACATCACAAGAAAAATTACTAAAAATAGGAAGCTTCAATTCAATATCAGCCAGAATCCTGCTAAGCGCATTCCTTCCGTTCCCGCCAAACTGCCCGACCCCGGTAGAAGAGTTCTTATAAAAACCCTTAAAAACACCACTCGTATTGGTATGCACACTTGCTTCGTACAGAAGCGGTGCCAGTAAAAATGTCCTGTACGGCTCCTCGAGCTCACCTATCAGTTGTCTTGCAGTATCTATATACCTGGCATTTCTTGCAGTATAAAAAACTCTCTCTCCACTTTGTATGGCTTTATCGTCCTTTGGACTGTAGTATTCAGAAATAAAACCGCTTTTAAGCGGTTTACTGTCAAGCTTATTTTTAATGGAATAATAACAGGATTTCAACGTGTCATAATCCACATCACTCTCATTCGTCAAATAGCATTTATTCAGGGTTTGCGAATACTTTTCGAGATCATTTACATAGAGATTTTCAGCGTGTTTTTTAAAGTATCGTGACACTATCCCGGAGCCTGAAAAAATGTCAGCTATATCCAACTTATCCTTGCCAAGTGTAGTATGCACCTCGTCAAGAGCCGTCCCGATAAACGCGAGGAGTGATCTCTTGTTTCCAATATATGTTATGATCTGCTCTGATAAAAACTCAGGCTTTTCTTCTAGTGAGGTCATCTTCCATCACTCCTTCTCCGGGTCGTGATAAACTTCTTTCATACGCTCCTCGTACTCGTCCTTTGGCATAGGCTTGGCGAAGTAGTAGCCCTGGATCATATCGCAACCCTGGCGCTCCAAAAACTCAACCTCTTCCTTGGCCTCGACGCCCTCCGCCACCGTGCGCATATTCAGCCTTTTCGCAAGCTTTATCGCCTCCGACACGACCGCTTCCTTCCTCTTTTCATCGGCGTTTCCGCGGAAGAACTCGGCATCTAGCTTCAGCACATCCAGATCCATATCCTTCAGTGAATTGAGCGACGAATACCCCGAACCGAAATCGTCCATAGACACCGAGAAGCCGTACTCTTTCAGCCTCTCTATGATCTGGATTATGGCATCCTTATCATCGAAAAATGCACTCTCGGTGAGCTCTATCTCGATCAGCTCGTGAGGCGTACCGACCTCATCAACCATGTTTTTAATCTGCTCGGCGAGATCACTCTCCGCGAAGTGTGCCCTCGAAACATTCACCGATACCGGCACGCACTTCATACCCGCATCAAGCCACCTCTTCTGATCCTGTGCCACATGACAGATCATATAATGATCGATAGCGGTAACAAATCCGTTTGTCTCAAATATAGGGATAAAGCGCCCCGGCGGCACAAATCCGAACTCGGGAGACTGCCATCTGACCAAAGCCTCCGCTCCCACAAGCTCCGCTTTATCAGGCGAGTATTTAGGCTGATAGTAGACGATAAACTCTTCATTATCGAGAGCCTTCTGCTGATGCTCCTCGACAAGCTCGGTCCATTTTTCATTTTCCATCAGCTTATCATCAAAAAATGCGATGCCGCTGTCGCTTGCGGACTCCAAGGTTGCCTTAGCCGTAACAGCATTATTATAATACCTTTCCAGCTCGGTATCCCTTCTTCTTTGCTTTTTCCCGTCAACTATATTCGGCTCTATGATCTGTGCGCCGGCCTGGAAAGTAAACGTACGGAAAACATCAGGATGCCCCGCCATATGCTGCGTATTTCCGGTCGTATCAACCGTCGAAAGCCTTTCAAGCATTGCCCGAAAACGCTCCCTTACTATATCATCGTTCGGCGCCTCCATCAGTATCACAAAAGAAGACGAGCTTACATGCGCGCTCACCTCTTCCTTTCTTATCAGGCACTGATCGATCACACTCGAGATCCGATACAGTATTCTCTTGCCCTCCTCCATCGAATGACACATACAATAATTCCTGTATTTGACGATCACCAGATGGATTATCGCATACCTTTTGTCGGCATTTTTACCCTTCTTCAGGATGGCATCGGCCTTCATCATAAATCCCATCCAGTTATTGCCCTTCGTCACATCATCTATTAAAAATAACTCGGTAATATTTTTCCTTCTTGCAAAAGCTCTGACTATCCTTATCAGTCTTATGATCAGAAAAACGATCGCAAACGCATTTAAAGCGATGATCAACACAAGCAGTACCACAAGCTCGGTAGCCTTTGTCCTCACGTGCCCTTTTGCAACAAAGCTCCCGCCGTTCTTTAGCTTGACCGCGATCCAAACCGGCATATCAATCTGTCCCGATGCTTCGACATTTAACTCCTGATCCTCACTATCCGGGCCGCTGACGCTTATCGAAATATCATCCCCGCTCAGATCGAGGTCTCCCACATTCAAAACCATCGCCCCGATGCCACTGTAAACGATATTTTTATCTTCCAGATCTTCGTAAACCTCATACTCACTTTCACCAAAAAGCCTCGTATGACCGCCCACATCACCGCAAGTATTCACACCATATTCGTCAATCTCTCTGCCTTCCTTATCACGAACTATAAAACTATAATTCTTAAAAATATCAAGTACCTTTTCTTTTCCTTTTTCAGGATCACTTTCATAAGTATCAGCCATAAATCTGACTGTCTTATATTCACTGTCAATCTTTGAATCTATCGCATACAAAGAAAAGCCCGCAATGATCGCGTTTATCACGGCTGTCAGAACTATCATGGCGATAACAAAAACTATAATAGACGCCACCGTATGTTGATTTTTAAGTCTTTTAAACTTTCTTTCTTTTGTATTAGCCATTTAAAAACCCTCACTGTTTTTTATCCTTTGGCAGCACCAAATTCAGCACTACCGCCAGCACAAAAACTATCGCAACACAGTTGTCCGCAAATATATTTTTAAGGATATCCGGAAACGAATCAAATATCCTCGACACCTGAGTAAAACCGATTCCTACGGATAGAGACATCGCTATGATCGTTTTATTTCTTTCGGTAAATCCGGCCTTTGACATCATCTCGATACCGCTCACGATGATCATTCCAAACATCATGATGGTGCAGCCTCCGAG
>ONKC01000076.1 GCA_900318295.1 uncultured Eubacteriales bacterium | reverse complement strand
CCTTCAACTTTCCATGTTTTATCCGGATTAAAAATGACCAGATCGGCAGTCCCGCCTTCCTTGACAGGCCACGGTTTTATTTCGTAAAAATCAGCCTGATTTTTACTCATTTTTTCCATCAACTGCATCATGGAAAGATGTCCGGATTTTACGAGGTTTTTGATCCCTAATCCAAGCGAGGTCTCAAGTCCGATTATACCGCTCGGAGCCTTTTCCATCGGAACATTTTTCTCCTCCCTCGTATGAGGCGCATGGTCGGTTACGATCATATCGATAGTGCCGTCTTTGAGTCCCTCGATGATAGCACGTCTGTCTGCTTCGGTACGCACCGGTGGGTTCATCCTCGCCATCGTACCGTACTCTAAAACGGCATCCTCAGTCAGAGAAAAATGATGAGGAGTCGCCTCGGCATGTATGTCCGCGCCCTTCTTTTTGTACTCTCTCACTATGTCTACGGAAACCGCGGAGCTGATATGCTGTATACATACCCTCGCCTTCGTCTCCAAGGCAACCTGACAGTCGCGCTTCACCATCACATCCTCAGCCTCATGAGAAGCACCACCGTAATTCAGTTGCTCGGAAACCTTTCCCTGATTCACTCCGGGTGAAACGATATATGCAGGATCCTCCTCGTGAAGACTTATAGGCATACCGATCTCAGCAGCCTTGGCAAACGCATTCCTAAGCACGTATTCATCCATGATCGGAAGTCCGTCATCGGTAAACCCGGCAGCTCCCGCTGCCTTCAAAAGCTCCATATCAACAAGCTCTTTACCGGCCATACCCTTTGTCACGGTCGCACAAGACAGAACATGGATCCCTGTCTTTGCTCCCTTATCAAGGACGTATTTCAAGGTCTCAGGTTCATCAACTGCAGGCTTTGTATTTGCCATCAAAACAACTGTCGTAAAGCCACCTTTTATCGCAGCCTTCGCTCCTGTCTCGATATCTTCTTTATGTGTGAATCCCGGATCTCTGAAATGCACGTGCGCATCCATGAGCCCCGGTGCCACTACACATCCGGTCGCATCAATGACCTCGTCATCTTCTCCTGCGGGCAGATCCTTCCCGACCTTTACGATCTTTCCATCATTAATAATAATATCAAGATCGTCCTCAGTTGATGTAAACGGATCAACTATATGACCATTCTTAATCACTATCATTTTTATCTCCAAAATACGAACAGCTATGATATATAACGGGATGAATACGTATATCCGTGAGGGCACGCTTGCGCTTTTTTATCATACGTCACGTTGCATGCGTGTAAAAGACACACGCTACGCAACGACGTATGATAGACATCCCTCACGGTGATATACGTTTTTCATCCCGAAAGCATATATCATTAGCTGTTCTGTCTTAAATCACCAATTATTAATCACCAGTTAAACTTATAAACAGTCGTAGAATTAAACGCCTCACCCTTCGGCAGATAGCATGACAAAAACTCCGGAATATTTACAGCATTCGGGAAGAACTGTGTCTCGAGACAAACAGCATCACGCTTGTTGTAAACATGTCCGCCCTTGCCGCTCACACCGTCAAGGAAGTTGCCTGAATAGATCTGGATACCCGGAAGATCGGTAAATACATCCATGCTTCTTCCTGTGCTCTCCTCTGAAAGAGTAGCAACCTTAGCGTAACCTCTCGGATCCTTTCTGAGAACAAAGTTCTGATCATAACCGCCGGCACCCTTAAGCATCTCATCATCGGCATCAATATCCTTTGAAAGCTTTTTAGCCGTACGGAAATCAAAAGCAGTACCCTCGACATCGATAAACTCACCTGTCGGGATCAGCTCACCGTCAGCCTTTGTAAGCTGATCAGCATTGATCTGAAGAGAATGCTCCACAACAGTGCCTGAACCCTCACCCTTCAGATTGAAGAAAGAATGGTTGGTCGGATTGTAGATAGTATCTGCATCAGAGCGTGCAAAATACTCGATCTTTAACTCATTATCATCTGTAAGAGTATAAGTAACCTTTACCTCGAGCGCACCCGGAAATCCCTGCTCACCGTTCGGGCTTACTCTCTCAAAGTAAACAGCATTATCACCTGCGGTATCACCCTTGTACATCACTTTGTTATACCAGGGCTCTCCACCGTGAAGGTTGTTGTTTCCGTCATTTTTCTGAAGATCATAATCGGTTCCGTTGAGATTGAAACGAGCGTTTCTGATGCGGTTTGCATGTCTTCCGACGAAAGCTCCGAAGAAAGTATCTCCGTCCTCGTATCCTGCAACATCGTCAAATCCGAGAACCACATCATCAACCTTACCTGACTTGTCAGGAACGTTGATCGCCTGCACTGTCGCACCGAAATCAAGAAGTGCCACACTCATGTTGTTCTTGTTTGTGATCGTAAACTTGGTTACGCCCACACCGTCTTTAGTTGTTCCGAACTGCTCTTTTGTTACTGCCATTTTACTACCTCCATTCATAAAAATATTTGCACAGACATTGTCTGTAAAGTTTCTATAATTCTCTGATCAAATCGATCAAAACCACCTTAAATCAAACGCATACTATGTTTAAAAATCACTCTACACTGTCTGATTTTTCCTCAACTGTCACAGCAAGTCCAAGCTCTTTAAGCTGCTCATCATCAACCGTTCCCGGCGCCTCTGTCATCAGACATGACGCATCCTTAACCTTCGGGAATGCGATGACATCACGGATAGAATCCGCACCGACCATCAGCATGATCATACGATCAAGTCCGTAGGCGAGACCTGCATGAGGCGGAACTCCGTACTTGAACGCATCCAAAAGGAAACCAAACTGCTCGTATGCTCTTTCTCTTGTAAATCCGAGAGCATCAAACATTTTTTCCTGTATATCATCACGATGGATACGTATCGATCCACCTCCAAGCTCGGTACCGTTAAGTACGATATCATAAGCTTCCGCACGAACACGTCCCGGATCAGACTCCAAAAACTCAAGGTCTTCCTCCATCGGCATCGTAAACGGATGATGCATCGCCTGATAACGACCGAGATCCTCATTGTACTCAAGAAGCGGGAACTCAGTTACCCAAAGGAAATTAAACTTGCTCTCATCGATGATCTCCATCTGACGGGCAAGCTCGAGACGAAGGTTACCGAGCACATCCCAAACAACCTTATTTTTATCGGCTGCAAATACGAGAAGATCTCCCTTCTCACCATCCATAGCCTTTACGAGAGCATCGAGCTCATCCTCTGTCATAAACTTTGCAAAGCTCGACTTATATGTACCATCCTCATTCACTGCCAGATATGCAAGACCCTTTGCTCCGAAATCCTTTGCAAAGTCCACAAGCTTATCAATCTTTTTACGTGGCATATCGCCCTGACCTTTTGCGTTCAGTCCGCGTACCGATCCGCCTGCCTCGATAGCACCGGTAAACACCCCAAAGCCGCAACCCTTCACGACATCGGTCACATCGACAAGCTCCATTCCGAATCTGGTATCCGGCTTATCAGAACCATAGCGGTTCATAGCCTCGATCCACGGCATCCTCTGAAGCGGGATCTTCACATCAACTCCTACTATACTAAAAGCTCTCTTTAAGAGTCTCTCGTTCACATCGATAACATCATCGATATCAACAAAAGAAAGCTCCATATCTATCTGCGTAAACTCAGGCTGACGGTCAGCTCGGAGGTCCTCATCGCGGAAGCACCTTGCGATCTGAAAATAGCGATCGTATCCCGAGCACATCAAAAGCTGTTTGAAAAGCTGAGGGCTCTGAGGTAACGCATAAAAATTCCCCGGATGAACCCTGCTCGGCACCAGATAATCTCTCGCTCCCTCGGGAGTAGACTTGGTCAACATCGGAGTCTCGATCTCAAGGAAACCTTCCTCTGCTAAAAATGCTCTGACTTCCATACACACTCTGGATCTGAGCATCAGGTTTCTCTGAAGGTCAGGTCTTCTCAAATCAAGATAACGATGCTTAAGTCTGACCTCATCCTTAGTCTTTGAGTTCTCCTCGATCGGGAACGGTGGAGTCTCGGACTCGGAAAGGATCCTCATATCTCTTGCGATCACCTCTATCGAACCTGTCGCCAGATCCTCATTGACCGCACCACCTCTTTTTGCGACCTCACCGGTTACAGCGATAACAAACTCGGCTCTCAGATGTCCTGCACGCTCGAAATTCTCACTTCCGATCTTATCCTCCTCAAAAAGGATCTGCAGCAGTCCGGAACGATCTCGTAAATCTACGAAGCAGAGCCCTCCTTTGTTACGGTTTTTCTGTACCCATCCCATGACAGTCACAGTCTCTCCGATATTACTCTCTGACAGTTCCGCACATCTGCAAGTGCGGTGCAAGCCTTTCATTGATTCAGCCATTTTTCATTCACCTCATAATAGTTTATTTATTATTATCATTAATAATATTCACATCGCAATTTCAAGATTATTCACATCGAAATTCTAAATCACTAATTCATGGGTAGAGTAGTTTTAAAACTACGACACCCTGTTGCATCAGTCATTAAACACTTCTCTGATATCTGTAAACCCTTGTTCCGTGAGCTGATCCTTCTGGAACTTTTTATTTTTCTTCATGCGCATGACACTCACATGTGCCCCCTCAGCACGAAGCTTGTTTGCCTCCTCTATCGAAGTGCGAACCTGAGCGGCGTCACATTTTTTATCGATCAAAAATGCCACCTTTTTGCTTTCGGACGGAATCTGATACCCGCGCTCCATCAAAAGCATCGATATTCTCTCAAATCCTATCGAAAAACCGCACGCCGGCGTGTCCTGACCGGTGAATCGTCCGACCATAGTGTCGTAACGACCGCCACCGCCGACGCTTCCGCCGTACTCATCCATCGCGATCTCAAAGATCGGCCCGGTGTAGTAACTCATACCGCGAACCAAAGTCGGATCAAAAAGGATCTTAAACTCGGTGTCGGAAGACTCCGCTGCCACACTCATGATCTCTGACAGGTTGTCGCTGACACCCTCCTCGAGACTATCACCAAGAGTCGATGCTAAAGCAGAAAGCCTGTCAAGCCCGATCGCTCCGACTCCGTCTGCACCCTCGCTCAGATCCTGTCCTGCAAAAATCTCCATGCACTTATCAACTGCATCCTGAGCATATCCGGCTGAAAGTAACTCCTCCTTCACGCCGTCGGCACCGATCTTATCCATCTTGTCAAGTACGATAAATACATCATCATACTGATCCTCATTAAAGCCGCAATACTTCGCGATACCCTTCAGTATGCGACGATCATTTATCCTGATCGTAAAGTTTTTAAAATCAAGCTTTCCGAGGAGTGTCGTCATCGCAAGTATAAGCTCGATCTCAGCAAGGTTTGAGGCTTCTCCCAGAACATCGATATCGCACTGCATAAACTGACGAAATCTTCCTCTCTGTGGGCGATCCGCTCTCCAGACATTGCCGAGCTGCATTGCTTTAAACGGCGAAGATAACTCCGCAGAATTATTTGAATAATATCTGACCAAGGGTACCGTAAGGTCAAAACGAAGTCCTCCGTCAACTAAATCCGCTTCCTCCTTGGCCTCTTCCAGACGAAGCTTTTCGCCGCGCTTCAATATCTTAAAGATCAGCTTCTCATTCTCACCTCCGTGACCTCCGGTGAGATTCTCTATTGGCTCCACACAGGGTGTTTCTATCTGATCAAAGCCAAAGGTTTTATATGTCTTTCTTATCATATCCAGCACATACTCACGTATCTCCATCTCGCGCGGAAGTATGTCTCTCATTCCTGTTGTCGGTTTCTTTTTAAGTGTCATTTTTTCCTCCAATTATAAAGTGCTTACGCACATATTTTTTCGACTTTCATATCACCTTTTTGTGCATCAATGCATGTCTTTCTATCTCATCATCAAGGATCTTTTGTTTTCTGGCGATCATCTCATCAATTCTTGAGATATAATCCTCGACACTTTTGACATTCTCTATTCTCTGAAGTCTGGTCGGCTCGGTGATACGATGCCTTCCGAATACGATCTCATCATCATTTATTGTTTCCTTCGCTTCGGGTCTCTCATGTACCACATGCTTTGATGATGCGCCCGCTCCGAAAGCGATCACATCTTCGAGCTCTTCCATCATAAAAATGTTGTACAAGCACTCCTTACCGAGTCTTGCGTAAGCCACATTTTCCTGGTTGGTGTTTCTCGTGGTACCGTGTGTGTTTTTCTGACGATACATATAATATGGCTCATAGCCGTGTTCCTTCAGATAATCATAGCTTCCCTTTTGCAACACCGGTACCAGTGTTTCCTCAGGTCTTATAAATCCGCCCGTTTCTATCTGCTCTCGCCTCAGTCTCGATGCTCTTTTAATCACAAGCGTGTGAACCGTTATGCTATCCGGTCCCAGATCATATACCTGATTCAATGTGTTGTAAAAATCAACCTCATCCTCCTCAGGCAGGCCCACGATAATATCCATGTTTATGTTGTCAAAGCCGACCTCTCTAGCCATGCGAAAAGCCTCTCTGACCTGATCAACCGTATGTGTCCTGCCGAGTCTTTTTAAAGTATCCTGAATCATCGACTGCGGGTTTATGGAAATACGGTTTACACCTGCTTCCTTCATGACCTCAAGCTTTTCAACCGTGACACTGTCAGGTCTTCCAGCTTCCACGGTAAACTCGATCACCTCATCCATCGGAAGCTTTTTCCTGATAATATCCATAAGTCTTTTTAGGTCGGGTGCTTCGAGCGAGGTCGGTGTTCCGCCACCTACATAGATACTGTGAAGCGTTCTCTTTTTACGCTGTGCATGTACGAAGGTATCAATAAATCCCATCTCCTTCTCAAGCGCATCCAGATAGTCACTTACTCTGTTCTGGTACTGCTTTACGGGATAGGATGAAAACGTACAGTACTCACATATCGACGGACAGAACGGTATCCCGATATATACGCTGTAGCCGGCCTCAAGATCCAGGCCGCTCATGACGTGGTGCTCATTTACCGCTACATCCAGCACAAGCTCAGCCTTTTCCGGATACACCAGATAATCATCCATCAAAACCTCAAAGGATTCCTGTCTGGAGTTCGTCTCGGTGAGAAGTTTGTAAGCGATCTTTGCCGGCCTGATACCGGTAAGGATTCCCCAGGGCAGAGCCGAGTTACTTCTTCTCGAGAAAAATCTGTAGGCAGCCCTTTTAACGACCTCTTTATTGTAATCCTCAAGAACAGTTTCCAAGACTTCCTTATCCTTCCAGAGTATCCTAAGCGGGTAGTCCTCGCGATCACTCCAGTCCTCACGAGTCACTACCTGACACTCCTTTTCCGGATAAAAACTGTTTGCAAGCGTCATCAGATCATAAGCAAACTCGCCGTTTTTATGCTCGTTCGATGCTTTGATCTCAATCGTTATCATTTCAATTCCTCCAAGTTTTTATGCGTATGGGTTGTTAGCCGCTTCATAGGCGACGTCCGTCGCAGGCCCGTGCCCCGGCAATATCTTTGTATCACCCGGCAGTGAAAGGATCTTTTCACGAACCGAGCTGAGTATCTCTTTCATGTTTCCGGTGGGAAGGTCCGTCCTTCCGATGGATTCCATAAAAATGGTATCTCCGGCAAACAGCACTCCCTCGTCCTCCAGATAATAGCAGCACCCGCCCTTTGTATGCCCAGGTGTATGTATGACCTTAAACTCCATCCCCGCGAGCTCGAGCACATCTCCGTCATGGCAGGTAAACTCAGGCTCGATCGCGGTTCCGTGTCCCATAAGTCCAAGCGATCCGTTTTTTGCGGGATCCTTGATCAGATCCATCTCCTCATCAAGGATGTAAACCTTTCCGCCCATTTTTGCGGTAAGCCCCGGCACACCCTCATAGTGATCAAAATGCCCGTGCGTCAAAAGAACACCATCGAGTGATAGTCCGTCATCTGTCAAAACCTGTGCTACACGTTCTCCGCTATATCCGGGATCTACCACAACACAGTCCGATCTTCCCTCGACATGCGCTATGTAGCAATTTGTTCCTACGGGGCCAAGCATCATGGAACGAATGATAACATTTTTCTTGTCAGCCATTGGTACTCCTCTCTATATCCATGACACTCTCAACCTGGCGAAGCTTTTTCAAAAGCTCGTCAAGCTGTGCAACACGATGGATCTCGAAGCCTATCGTGATGGTAGCTTTTTCTTGTTTATTCGTACGAACATTCATAGATCGTACATCTATCTTTCCTTCGGTAAATATCCTCGAGATATCCATAAGGATTCCGCTTCTGTTGTTGCAGTAAAGTATGATCTCAACAGGATATGTGCCCTCGCCCTCTCTGGCGTTTTGCGACCACTCGGCTTCTATCAGACGGTTGCGTTCGTTCTCCGGCAAATGTATCATGTTCACACAGTCGGTCCTATGGATCGATATTCCTCGACCTCTTGTCACAAAACCGACTATCTCATCACCGGGTACCGGCGAACAACATCTGGAAAAACGTACCGCAAGATCGTTTAATCCCTCGACTATGATACCGCTCTTGCTCTCAAGCGCCTCTCTGGTCTTGTCAAGACCTGCATGCTCTCTGGCCTCTCTGGCTTTTTCCACGACCTCGATAACCTGTTCGTCGGAGACAATACGGTTTACCGAGTGTTTGAAACGCTCCTGGAGTTTTTCTACAACCTGACCTTCCTTCAGTCCGCCGTGTCCTACCGCTGCGCATATCGCATCCCAATCGCTGAATCCGTATTTTTGCAGAACGGCATTGACAAGGTCCGGCTTCATCAGATCACTGAGCGTCACCGCATGCTTTTTACAATAAGCGTTGATAAGCTCTTTTCCGCGTTCGATATTTTCTTCCTTGAACTGCTGGCGGAACCACTGATTTATCTTATTTCTTGCCTGAGTACTTTTGACTATCTTTAACCAGTCACGACTCGGACCTTTGGAGTTCTGACTCGTTATGATCTCGATCCTGTCACCGTTTTGGATCTGATAATCATTCGTAACTATGTTTCCGTTTACTCTAGCGCCGACCATTCTGTTTCCGACTGCGGTATGTACCGAGTAGGCAAAGTCGATAGGCGTAGAGCCTGTCGGCAAAGTCTTAACGTCTCCCTCCGGAGTAAAGCAGTAAATCCTGTCGGAAAAAAGGTCCAGATCACTTTTGATTATACTTAAAAATTCTCTGTTGTCGTCCATGTCATGCTGCCATTCGAGTATTCGACGCAGCCATGCCATTTTTTCTCTTTCGGAATCGTTCATCGTACGATCTGACGATCCGCCTGTTTCCTTGTATTTCCAATGGGCAGCGATTGCCGTACGATGCATCTCGTAGGTTCTGATCTGGATCTCAAAAGGCTGTCCGTCCGGTCCGATCAGCGTCGTATGCAACGACTGATAGTTGTTCGGCTTGGGCATCGCTATATAGTCTTTGAATCGCCCCGGTATCGGCTTGTACATCTCGTGGATGATACCAAGCGCCGTGTAGCATTCCTGATCCGAGTCGACGATGATCCTGATCGCGAACAGATCATATATCTGATCAAGTGTCTTTTCCTGTGTGATCATTTTTCTGTAGATACTGAAAAGATGCTTGACGCGTCCGTCTATCGTTGCATTGATGCCGTTTTTCTCAAGATGAGTTCCAACCTCTTCCATTATGTCTTTGATGAAGTTTGACTTTGTCTTTTTCAACTCATCAAACTCTCTTTTGAGTGCCCTGTACTCCTCAGGCTCCAGATACTCGAGCGCCAGATCATCGAGCTCGACTTTGACCTTTGATATTCCGAGCCTGTCCGCAAGCGGTGCGTAAATATCCATGGTCTCGCGAGATTTTTCTTTTTGTTTTTCCGGCGGCATAAACTGCATCGTTCTCATATTGTGCAGTCTGTCGGCAAGCTTTATGATTATAACTCGTATATCACTTGCCATCGCCAAAAACATTTTTCTTAGGTTTTCAGCCTGGACCTCGACCTTGTCCGCGGAGTAGTTCAACTGCGTCAGCTTTGTAACTCCGTCAACCAGTATAGCAACCTCCTCTGAAAACTGCTCCTTTATATCCTCAGATGTGTACGAGGTATCCTCGACGACATCATGAAGAAGCCCTCCCACGATGGTCTCTTTATCCATCTCGAGCTGGGCCAGTATGATCGCCACGCATACAGGATGAGTCAGATAAGGCTCGCCGGAGCGTCGCTTCTGTCCTTCATGAGCAGCCTTTGCCAGCTCATAAGCACGCTTTATCATATCAATATCACTTGAGGGATGATAAGAACTCACTGTCTTTACCAGTATCTCGTACAGTTCGTCCGGATCGGTAAAGTTCGGAGGAATAACATCGGATGACAGCTCACCCGTATCAAATCCTCTCGGAGTAAGAGTGGAAAGGATGGCCTCCTTGGCAGACATTTCTTTGGTGTCTTCCGGCGCAGATTTTGGTGCTGATTTTCCGAAGAAAAGTGCCATATCGTACCTCCTTTGTTATTTCTTTAATATATGATTCAAAAAAAAGATGTTACCATCATAACACGACTTGTGATTTTTTTCAACCATTCTCTTATTAAAAATACAGTTTTTGCTTTTCAAGAGAAAAAAAATGTGGTATGATAAGTGTGCAAGCTAATATTACTGAAAGAGGACGTATCGCGGTTTACCGCACTTACGGCTCGGAACGGAGGATAACATGCTTTTAGTCGATCATGAGATCAAAATCCCTTCCAAGGTGAATCCAAATCTCAAGCTTCGCGTTTTGAAGGGACACTTTGCTACAGTTCACTCTCATATCAACTGCTATATCGATATGACCATGCTGAAGTACCGCCAGAGCGAGGCGGCTGAAGTTGCCAAAGTTATGGCATCTGAATATCAGTACAACAAGCCAATAGACACCATCGTAGTTACGGACGGCTGCGAGGTCATCGGCGCTTATCTTGCCGAGGAGCTCAAGAAAAACGGTGTCATGTCTTTGAACACACATGATTCACTCTATGTCGTAACACCGGAGATCGGAGCGGGCGGTCAGATGATCTTCCGTGACAACATCCAGCCGATGATACGAAATAAAAATATCCTGTTGCTTTTGGCTTCAGCCACCACGGGACGTACTATCGCAAGAGGTATTGAGTGTATCCAGTATTACGGCGGTATCGTTCAGGGAGTATCAGCCATCTTCTCTGCATCGGGAGAGATCTTCGGTCACGAGGTTCATCACATCTTCGATGCCAGTGATATCGATGATTATCAGACCTACTCGCAGGA
>ONKC01000074.1 GCA_900318295.1 uncultured Eubacteriales bacterium | reverse complement strand
CTTCGTTGTATCCTTCTACTTCTCCATCATAGTTTCCGATAGTATCTTTTTTGCTATAATTTGTTTTGTACTCGGTATCTCCGATTTTTATCGAAGCATTTGCCACTGCAAACTTTCCTTTGAAAGCACGATCAGTCGCTATCCAAATGAGAGGGCAAGCATCTCCCGCACCTGCTTCGGGAATTGGATCGGCCCATACAACTCTGGAACCGGATGCTTCATCCCATTCCATAGTTTTAAGAGTCGAATTTACGGTAGCATCCACTATCTCAACCTTGATCATATCGCCGACTAATGATGCTTCCTTAACAAACCCGTTGTCCCAAACAGGGAAGTTGTTTTCACGGTCAAAATCTATAACGATCGGTTCATTGTCCTCCAATAATCCGTTTTTGCTAAGATCCGGGAACCAAAACGAAACCATAGGATCTATAAATACTTTGCCGCCGTCGTTGTTAAATATAGAGCGTGGAAGATAAACATCCGCACTAACCTTATATGAGGTAAACTCCGGAGAGAAGTTACCTTTTTGATCCATCCAGCTCGAAACAAAGGTTGTTCCCATCGGTCCGCTACCCTCGTTTACGGTTACCGTTAGCGGTGCGACAATTCCTTTGATTGACGCAGCACTAGCCGGTATGGAACTGATACCGAGTGCAAGTGAGAGCACAAGCGCAAAAGCAAATACATTTTTCATAATCTTCTTCATAAGCATATACCTCCTGAGTTGTTTTTTTCAATCATTCGACAGGTAAATGTTAATTCGTATCCGTCGTGGATTGATCTAAGTTTTTGAGGGCAAGCGCCCATGTTTTGATTTTATCACGGACGTATAAAAAACCAAAGTCAGCATATGTACGGTTTTTAACAAGACCGCGTTTGATTATGGATAGGTTTGCCTAATAGAAGACTAATACGGTTGCAGAAGGATAGGTTTTGCTATATAATTGGACTGTAAATAGACTGGTTTTACTGTTTGGGGGCATAATGAAGACATTTTTAAACAAAAACAGAAACTTTATCTTTTGCTGTGTGATTATCGCGGCGGTCTATCTTCTGGACTCGCTGGTGTTCTTCTCGCAGCTTTATAAAATGTACGATCTTTTCAGTCCCAAGACGATCAGCGCTGTTTCTACCGGCTGGGCATACCTGGCGCAGGGGACCGGGATGCTGCTATTTATCATCCTGTACAAAACCCGCAGTCAGATATCTGCCAAAAAAGTGTTTCAGGTCGTACTGTTTTTGATAGAAGTCCCGGTGATCATCGTCTCGATCCTTATACCGGATAAGACGCTTTTGATGTGCATGATCGTCGTTTTGAACATCATAGTCGGACTTCATACCGGGTTTACGTTTACCCTGGCTGCAGCTCACGTACCGACATCAAGGCTTGGTTTTTGTTACGGCCTGGCTTACGCGGTAGGTGCTTTCGGGACGTGGATGATCTCGGTGATAAACGGTGGAGTGATGACCTCGTATCGTATTATTTTTATAGACAGCCTGATCATCGCACTTGTCGTGGTAGTCATACTGGTATACAGAGATGCTGTTAAAGATAAGAAGTATGCGGATGGCGGAACTCAGGCAGTATCCGCGCTAAAGCCTGATACCGACAGAGGAAGAAAGGTGCTTATACTGATGTGCGTGGTCATAGCGATCATGGCGCCGATCTCGAGTATCGGGACGAACAACAACCTTTATCTGGAATACTGTCAGGAGTTTGACCTGCTGGCGCAGCGCTGTTTTTATGCGGTGGGCCTGATCGCAGCCGGTCTGATCTATGATAAAAATCGCAAGATAGGCGGGATATGTACCGTGGTCAGCCTCATATACCCCACCTTGCTGATCATGATCTACCGCGAGAGCGGGATGGTGACGCTGGTCATCGGCCTTTCTTATGCGATACTGGGGTTTTTTGCCGTATACCGTGCGGCGTCGTTTATGACGTGGGCAGCGGAGAGTGACAGGCTTCACCTGGCGCCGTTGGGGCTTGCAGTGTCTCGTATCTGCGAGGCTGTCGCGGTGCTGGTGATCATCGAGACGGGATGCGGTGAACTCGCTTCTGTGATCCTGGTGAGTGTACTGTTTATACCGTTAGTCATACTGTTTTTTATGATGGTCAGAGAAAAATATGCCGCCACTGCCGGGGACAGGGCGGCTGAGCCTCCAAAAGAGATCAGCGCGGACGAACGCCGCGCTTCATTTGCTAAGCAGTATGGCCTGACACGCCGTGAGGAGGAAGTCGCGATGTTTTTATCGGAAGGCCGTTCAAACGGCGAGATCGCCGAGATACTACAGCTTTCCGAGAACACAGTGCGCTTTCACGTTTCGAATGTACTGAAGAAGACCGGGATGAAGGATCGAAACGAAGTGAGCAGGGCGTACAGGCTGTAAATAAAGTATTGACAAAAACGATAAACAGCTATAAAAGAACAGGAGTATTGATCATGAAAATTGTCGTACTGGAGGCAGATGCTGCAGGGGTAAGCTTTGATGAGCTGAAAAGCTTCGGCGAGCTTATAACCTATGAGCACACTCCGCAGGATCTCGTCATAGAGCGTATCAGCGACGCGGATATAGTCGTGGTGAATAAGTGTATCCTGGACGAAAGTGTTTTAAGCAAAGCAGAAAAACTGAAGCTTATCTGCGAGGCGGCGACAGGGTATAATAATATAGATATCGCATACTGCGCGGACAAGGGTATACCTGTCACAAACTCCAGAGGATACTCGACTGAGGCTGTCGTACAGCACACATTTGCGATGCTTTTGCATGTGTGGGAGAATATAAGGTATTATGGGGATTATGTGTCGTCAGGGGAGTATTCGGCGCAGGAGTCATTCACTCATATGGGAAGGACTTTTCATGAGTTGTCCGGAAAAAGATACGGGATCATCGGACTCGGAGCGATAGGCAGGCGAGTGGCGGAGGTTGCGACAGCGTTTGGTATGGAGGTTGTCTACTTCTCGGCCAGCGGAAACACTTATGATGTCCCGTATGAGAGACTGGATTTCGAGACATTTTTAAAAACGAGCGATATCATATCATGCCACGCGCCACTGAACGAGGCTACTCACGGCATGATGAATATAGATGCTTTTAAAAAGTGCAAGCCGTCCTGCGTATTTTTAAACCTGGGGCGCGGTCCGATCGTCGTCGAGAAGGACCTGGTCGCGGCGCTTGAGGATGGTTTGATAAGCGCGGCGGCTCTGGATGTGTTTGAAAAAGAGCCGATCCCTACTGAGAGCCCGCTGATGCATTATATAGAAAAATACCGCGGCACTGATGATGCGGATCGACTGCTTTTGACGCCGCATATTGCCTGGGCTCCGCTTGAGACCAGACAGCGCCTGGTATCGGATATCGGTAAAAGCATCGAGGCCTGGCTAAAGGGCGAAGACAGGTCGAGAGTGGTGTAGGGAATCGGAGGGTATTCTCCGCCTACATGGCGGAGAATATGATCTTTGATACCTTTCCTTTTTTGATATATACGGAGCAGGTAATAAAGTTTCCTCCCCAGTTTTCAAGCTTGGGCTTTGAGTCATAGTCGAAATCTTCGCTAAAGGAGCCCGTTTTAATGCCGGAGGCTTTTTTGAAGGATTTATTGTATGTTTTTCCTTTCCCATCAAGTAAGCTACCTAAAGATTTGGTAATAGAGGAACCTTTTCCCCACGTGCCTTTGATAGTTACTTTTTTGGTTTTTTTGTTGTACTTGATGGTGGCGCTTCCTCCGCTTGTACTTCCCGAACCTGACAGCCAGTAGCTTGAAGCAGCCTGCGCAGGCGTGGATGTCGGCAGAACCGGTGCGATGCTAAGCATAAGTACCAGGATGAGTGCCAAACTGAGTATTTTCTTTTTCATAGAGACCTCCTTTTTATCGTATGATCTATAGTTACTTTCACAATTGCTACATAATAAACTATATCACGCCTCTACACATAAGTCTATATTTATTTAGGGAAAAAACATGTGTTTTGGAGAGTATGTGAAGGGAATCGAAACGAACCGGTAAACCGGTTCGTTCGGAGGGTTCTCATGGATCCTTTATAGGTGAAGGGGAATCGAAACGAACCGGTAAACCGGTTCGCTGAAAAAACACCCTACGGGTGTTTTTCCCCCAGAGGATTCTCATGGAACTTCCATCTGCTGAAAATAAACAGGACAGCATAAGCTGTCCTGTTTATTTTCAGCAGGTGAAGGGAATCGAACCCTCGTATCTAGCTTGGAAGGCTAGTGTTCTACCATTGAACTACACCTGCATGTCATATAGACATATTTAATTTTCAAACAAGAGCCATTCTATCGCACTTTGCGAGATTTGTCAAGTGTTTTTTTGGACTCTCGTAAAAAATTACTATCATTGACAACCAAAGCAACTATATAGTATAATTTCCCTATATGTGATCGCAGTAAACACCAGAGGTGAGTGAGCGGTGGAGACTATTTCCGGGAAGGGGATAACAAATGGAATTCTGTAAAAATTGCGGAGCACGTATCGAAAAGGGCACATCGGTTTGCCCGACATGCGGAGCTCAGATCGACGGTCCTGCCGAGCCTAAGGCCGGTGCACAGACAAAAAGCATCGTACTGGCTACCATCGCAGTATGTCTGATCGTATTTGCCATAGTTTTGGTTGCTTTGGTCGCGACCGGTGTGATAAGCGGAAACAAAGGAGGATCGGATGAGGAAGATCCTGCGGTAGAAGCGACGGCGACACCTGAACCGACGCCAGAGCCAACACCCGAGCCAACACCGGAGCCTACGCCCGATCCGAGGGAGAACGACTACGAGAAGGCACTTGCCCACCTTGAGGATAAGGAGTATAAGGACGCTTATGAGGAGTTCAAGGTTCTCAAGGATTATGAGGATTCGAAAGAGCTGTGTCAGGAGGCCGGATACAAGCTTGCCAAAGGATACTATAAAAAGTATAAATACAAGAAGGCTTTAAAGATCTGGTGATACCGAGGGTAAAAAGCCTATAAAGCTAAACTGGACAAAGATTGAGGGTGCCGATGGCTACGAGGTCAAGTGGATCAAGAAGGGCACAAAGAAAAGCGGCAACGATGACGGAGAGGAAGAAAAGAAATCCGATGCAAGAAACTTCAAGATAAAAGGCGCCTTCAAGTGGGTTCGTGCCAGAGTGCGTGCCTACAAGACGATAGGCGACAGGAAGCACTATACAGCATGGAGTAACACGGCACTGATCCGAAGAGTTCTGCAAAAGCAATAACCTATTTACATCCGGTATCATATCTGATATAATGAGAGTTGGTTCATTTTTACTCAGTACAGGAGGCGCATATGGATACTTACAACGAAGCAGAAGCAAAAAAGCTCGCCGAGATGAACGAGCTCTCGATAGCCAACAAAACAGTGACCCAGCTTTTGACTATCATCTGTTCGATAATCTCAGTCGCATACATAGCGGAGGTGGCGAAGGGAAGCAGAACACTGCTTTATGTGGCTATCACTGTTATCCTGGCTATGGCACCGGTTGTGGCAGCCTGGATCATATACAGTGCCAACCATACATCGCAGACTCTTAAGTATGTAGTTGTGATCGGATACTGCATCATGTACGGCTATGTACTTTTCACTGCGGCAAATGACCTTGTATTTACTTATGCCATTCCGATGATGATAGCCTATACACTTTACGGCGACAAGCTGCTCACCATCATAAACGGATCCATAGTCGTAGCGATAAATATCATATCGATCATCATCCCGTTTTTGCAGGGAGGGGTTTCAAAGGAAAGGATCGTCAATTTCGAGATTCAGGGACTTTTGATGATCGTGATGGTCATCTACTTTATCTGGACATCAAGTCGCGATATGCTGTTCCAGCGGATCCGTACCGCGAGACTTTCTATCGAGCAGCATCATACGAGCGAGCTTTTGGACGATGTGCTCGGAGTATCCGGAAGGATGACGGAGTCTGTGAAAAATATCACGGACCAGATGCACACTCTTCAGGGATCCGTTCAGGATACGCTTTCATCCATGAACGAGGTGAGCTCCGGTGCAAACGAGTCGGCTGACGCAGTTCAGAATCAGCTTACAAAGACAGAAGAGATACAGAAGCATGTAACCAGTGTCCGCGATGCTGCGGATACGATAAACGAAGATGTCAAGGCGGCAGCAGGAGAGGTTGAGCAGGGACGCGTCAGCATTCATCGCATGGGTGATCTGACCGAGCAGGTTCATACATCCGGAAGAGATGTGCAGGATGCACTTTCTACTTTCCAGGAGAGCGCATCAAAGATGAACACGATCACGGAGCTCATCAACAGTGTCGCATCACAGACGAGTCTTCTCGCATTGAACGCTTCTATCGAGGCGGCCAGAGCGGGAGAAGCAGGCAAAGGCTTTGCAGTCGTAGCGTCCGAGATTTCAAATCTTGCCGGACAGACAACATCAGCTACACAGGATATAAACGAGTTGATAGACGGAATCACGTCACAGCTTGATACCATAGTTTCAACCATCGACGGACTTTTAGAGGCCGGAGAGGAAGAAAGCAAGTGCGCAAAAGAGACCACCGAGAACTTCGACAGGATCGCCGAGAAGGTTCGTGAGATCACGGAGCGCTCAAACGAGATGGCTCGTGCCGTAGACAAGCTTGCCACGGCAAATGAAGAGATCGTAAACAGCATCCAAACGATCTCGGCCATCACCGAGGAGGTTAACTCGCATGCCAACGAGACATACGCTTCCAGCGAGGCAAACCAGCAGATCGTATCGCATATCAACTCGCTTGTTGACAACCTGAATGAGGATGCAGAGAGCCTCAGAGCTCATCAGTGATTTTAAAAAAATAACAAGACTTCGGGCTTACGCCCGAAGTCTTTATTCTTTGGTAAGATGATATAAACTTATCACTCGTACTTGGCAAGCTCTCTTTTCAGAGCCTCTATGATGCCGCCGGAGTGAGGATTGTCACCGGCTTCTACTTCATCGATGAGAGCAGAGACTTTTTCAGGCTGATCCATCGAAAGATACACCTTGGCAAGTCCGGTGTAGTCAGTGAGCTTGAGTGATCCGCACTCAAGTGCCGAGCGGTAGGTCGCCGCGGAAAGCTCATACATTTCCCGACGTTCGTAGCCTCTGGCAAGATTGGTCAACAGCAGTAAAAAGCTGTTGAAATTATCATCATAGGATGAAAGAGTCGTGAAATTGGCGACGCCGTAGGCGAGCTTCAGATCTGTGTTTGTGTACTCGCTCAGATCGATCATCGGCTCTTTGATAAGAGCTTTAAGCTCTTTGATATATGTGGTCACATCATCCTCCGGAGAAAAAGCATTCTCGGGAGGCATGGGTATCACGGATTCATCGAATTTTAAAAGAGGAAGATCGGATATATCCTGCTTCGGAGCGAAGTTTGCCTGCTCCTCGCGGGCCCAGAACTCCTCTTCAGCCTTTCGGGCTGCTTTGGAAGATTTTTTCATCTCATATTGCGTCCAAGCGATGAAGATGACAAAGATTATTATAAATACAGGAATTATCATACTTTCCTCCATGACAGTGGTTTTACGCTGTCTTCGGCTGGTAACAGAAAGGGGGTTCCCATGCTCAATCGAAAAAAACAGCGTTGGATCGCAGCCATCATCTGCGTGGTGGTGATACTGGCGATGGTATTCGGACTGGTCGCAACAGTGGCGGCGCAGTAAAATCACAAAACAACAGCGGGGGATCAGTCTCCCGCTTTTCTTATTTAAATGTTGTTTTTTAAAAAAAGATGTGATATACTATGGTATTATTGTAATATACTTTAAGAAAAATGGCAAGTCCATAAAGAGGTGGAAGGATGAGAAGAAAGGAAAGACCGCATTATTTACCGGCATTTTTGGTGATACTGATCATGATAATGTTGATCGTTTCGTACGTGTTGGTCTTCTATATGAACCACAAGCCGGATCCGAACCGCATCATCAACGGCGTGTATATCGCCGGTATCGATGTGAGCGGAAAGACGGCCGAGGAGGCACAGGCTCTCGTTGCAGGCTATGAGCAGACAAAGAGTGATCGCCCTATCCGTGTGGACGTAAACGGAAAGATAGTCGAGACGAATCTCAAGGACCTTGACTATCGTATAGAAGAAAACGATGTTATCGATCAGGCGATGAAGCTCGGCAAGGGCGGGAATATTTTTACTGATTATGTCGAGATAAAGCGTATCGAAGCGGAGCATCAAAGCTATGATCTGACATTTACGTACTCCGAGGCAAAGCTGTCAAAGTTTGTCAAGAAAAAGTGCGGGAAAAAGGCTAAAAAGCCCAAAGATGCTACAGTCAAGCTCGTAGACGGCCAGATCAAGTACACGAAGTCAAAGCAGGGACTTTCCGTGGATGTCGATGCGACTGTGGAAGAGATAAAGAAAAAGATCGAGACCACGCCGGAGGGCGATATCGAGGCTGTCGCAGTGACTCAGGTAAAGGAGCCCAAGGTTTCCGAGGAGACGGCCAGACGCTGTAAAGATAAGATCGGTACGTTTTCAACGACCTACTCCCAAGGCAATGTCACCAGATCAAAGAACCTTGCAAACGCTGCAAGACTGATCAACGGAAGCGTCGTGCTTCCGGGCGAGACTTTCTCGGTACATGATACGATTTCACCTTTGACTGAGGAAAATGGATACTTCCCGGCTCCTTCATACAACAAAGGAGAGGTTGTGGATTCTATCGGAGGAGGAGTCTGCCAGGTATCGACAACACTGTATAATGCAGTGCTTCGAGCTGAGCTCGAGGTGGTAGAGAGATCACCGCACTCAATGGCGGTAACCTATGTTAAGCCTTCGATGGATGCTGCTATAGCAGGCGATTATAAAGATTTTAAGTTTAGAAATGACACTGATGTTCCGATCCTGATCCGAGGCGGAGCAGGCGGCGGAACGATATGGTTTACCGTATACGGCGCGGAGACAAGACCGTCTGATCGAACGATCGAGTTTGTATCAGAGGTACTCAAAAAGATAGAGCCGGGCGAGGATAAGGTCACTTTAGATCCGAGCCAGCCGCCGACCTACGAGAAGGTCACACAGAGCGCGCATATCGGCTATCAGGCAGTGCTGTGGAAGATCGTGACGCAGAACGGTAAAAAGACGAAAAAACAGATCAACTCGAGTTCATATAAGGCATCGCCGAGATTTGTGACAAGAGGAAGCGGAAAGCCTGTGGCGACGCCTAAGCCGACAAAGAAGCCGTCTGCTCCGGCCGAGCCGGTCGATCCGCCAGAGGAGGACTGATCGAATGAGCGGCTTGAATCCGGGAGATGAGATTGTCGCTGTCGGATGGGCAGGACTCGACGGAAGCGTGGTTATCGCCGGAGAAAAGTCCGAGCGCCTGAGTCAAAGCCTGCCGGAGAGCATGATAAAAAGAGTGTCGGAGGATTTTTCTGAAAAAATCGACCTGTCGTTATGTAAAAATATCGCGGACCGGGTCGGAGTCACCGCCGTATATGAGATGGGCAAAGGCGGAGTTTTCGGTGCTCTGTGGGAGTTTGGAGCTGCATATGATGTCGGCTTTGAGGTGGACCTAAAAAAGATTCCGATCAGACAGGAGACCATCGAGATCTGCGAGGTTTTTGATATAAACCCGTATCTTTTGAGGTCTGAGGGAGCGCTTTTGATGGCAACCCCAAAGGGAGCGGTTTTGGTCGACAGGCTGGCCGAAGCAGGTATTTATGCGACAGTGATCGGATATGTCAGTGAAAAAGCCGGAAGGGTAGTTAAAAACGGGGACGGAAAAAGGTTTTTAGAGCCGAGACACCCCGATGAGCTTGATAAAGTCAAACAGATGTAGGATAGGAGAAAAGCATGAGAGACAAGATTTTGAAAAATCTGGCAAGAAACGCGAGACTTTCGTCCAAGGATCTTGCGGCGATGCTTGACAGCTCGCCCGAGGAGATCAAGGCTATGATCGCCGAGATGGAGGAGCAGGGTATCATCTGCGGTTATCCGACGTTGATCAACTGGGACAAGACCGGTGATGAGCGTGTGACTGCGGTGATCGAGGTTAAGACCGCACCGGAGAGAGGCCGAGGCTTCGACAAGATCGCAGCAAGGATATATCAGTTCGACGAGGTCAAGGATGTGTATCTGATGAGCGGTAATTTTGATTTTACTGTCATCATCGACGGTAGCAGCATGAAGGAAGTGGCGAGGTTTGTGACACAGAAGCTTGCTCCGATGGAGAGTGTGGTAAGCTGTGCGACATACTTCGTTTTGAAAAAATACAAAGAACACGGTATCCCGCTTGAAAAGATAAAGGATACCGATGAAAGGCAGTTGATAGTACCATGAGAGATCCGTTATCTAAAACAGTTACTTCGCTGGCGCCTTCGGGTATCAGGAGATTTTTCGACCTGGCCAGCACGATGGATGATGTCATCTCTTTGGGTGTGGGAGAGCCTGATTTCGACACCCCGTGGCATATCCGCGAGGAAGGAATATATGCCCTTGAAAAGGGTAGGACGTTCTACACGTCAAACTCAGGTCTTTTGGAACTCCGTCAGGAGATCGGGAAGTATTTAAAGCGCAGGTTTGAGCTTGATTACTCCGCAGATGAGATCTTTATCACAGTCGGCGGAAGCGAGGCGATCGATCTGACATGTCGCGTGATGCTCGATCCCGGCGACGAGGTCATCATCCCTGAGCCGTGCTATGTGTCTTACTATCCGTGCGTGGTTTTGGCAGGTGGGACGCCTGTGAGGCTGCCGCTGTCTTCGGATGATCAGTTTAAGCTGACCAGAGAGAAGCTTGAGTCGGCGATCACGGATCGCACGAAGCTTTTGATACTGCCGTTTCCGAACAACCCTACGGGCGCGGTGATGAGCGGTCCGGAGCTTCAGGTGATAGCGGATATAGTCAAGGAGCACGACATTTTTGTGCTAAGTGATGAGATATATGCAGAGCTTACATACGGTGAGAAGCACGTATCCATAGCATCTCTTCCCGGGATGAAGGAGAGAACGGTCGTGATAAACGGTTTTTCTAAGGCGTTTGCGATGACCGGTTGGCGTCTCGGGTATGCGGCTGCACCGGTCAATATCCTAAAGCAGATGATCAAGGTTCATCAGTACGTGATCATGTGTGCCCCCACTACGAGCCAGTATGCGGCGATAGAGGCTATGAAAAACGGCGACAACGACGTGGAGATGATGCGTGACAGCTACGACGAGAGACGAAGATTTCTCGTTCATGAGCTGAACGCGATGGGGCTTACCTGCTTTGAGCCAAGGGGCGCTTTTTACGTGTTCCCGAGTATAAAAAAGACAGGTCTTAGCTCGGAGGAATTTGCGACAAAGCTGCTTGAACAGCAGAAGGTGGCTGTGGTCCCGGGCAATGCATTCGGAGAATGCGGAGAGGGCTTTTTGCGTATTTCCTACGCCTATTCGATCGAGAATTTGAAGGTTGCACTCGAGAAGATAAAAGAATTTGTAGACAGATAGATATTTTTATGTTATAATAGACAGGTGTCGAAAGAATTCTGACAGGAGGGCAGCATATGGCAACACTCAATGCGGAACATATTAATCCGTTTCTCATGACGGCAAAGAAAATATTGCAGGATGTGTGCTTTGTTGAAGTTGCCATCCAAAAGCCTGTACTTAAGGAGGCTTCTTTCAGTGCTGATGATTGGGTTATCATTGTCGGTGTGACAGGTGAGATGAGGGGACAGGTTTTGATCGCCATGTCCGAGAAGAATGCCTGCGCCATCGCATCAAAGATGTGTATGACAGAGATCACTGCTATCGATGATTTTGCTTCATCAGCTCTTTCCGAGCTCGGAAACATGATCATGGGTAACGCATCTACCGTATTCTCCTCTTCAGGTATCGGTATCGACATCACACCGCCGACGCTTTCACACGGTGAAGTGAGCTTCACATCGAGCTACACCAAGTCACTTTGTGTGCCGATGGTATTTGATGGCGGCGGGATCGACCTCTTCCTGGCATTGAAGCAGGAGAGCTAAAGTGTTAAACATAGTACTTCATGAGCCGGAGATTCCTCAAAATACCGGCAATATAGGACGCACGTGTGTGGCGATAGGAGCGAGACTCCATCTCATCGAGCCGATGGGGTTTCAGGTATCCGACAAGTGGGTACGCCGTGCGGGATTAGATTATTGGGGTAAGCTGGACGTCACGGTATATGACAGCTATCCCGATTTTTTGTACCAAAATTTCGAAAAAAATGGTCTGACACCCCGTATCTACATGGCTACTACAAAAGCGCGACACGTCTACAGCGATGTGACCTATGAGGATGATTGCTATGTGATGTTTGGAAAGGAAAGTGCCGGGATCCCCGAGGAGATACTTATAGACCACGAGGATACCGCGATAAGGATCCCCATGTTCGGGGATATAAGATCTTTGAATCTGAGTAACTCCGTCGCAGTGATCGCGTATGAGGTTATGCGTCAGAGAGGGTTTGACAATCTGAATACCAAAGGAAATCTCCACAGACTGAAGTGGAGAGAGTGAGTATACAACAAATGACCGCCGGCAGCGGTCATTTTTCTTTGTCTATGGGAAGTCTGAAGGTAAAGGTAGATCCGACTCCTTCGGTACTTACCACATCTATCATTTCTTTGTGCGCAGTCATGATCTCCTTGCAGATGGACAGACCGAGCCCCGTTCCCGTCTTATCTTTTCCTCTGGAATGATCTGACTTATAAAATCGATCCCAAATGCTGTTCAAGTCATTTTTGGGGATACCTATACCGGTATCTCTGATCGAGATGAATGCCTTGCCTTTTTTCACGGAGGTCCTGATCGTGATGTAGGAGTCATCCGGACTGAACTTCAGTGCGTTTTCCATAAGGTTGAAAAGCACCTGATGGATTTTTTCAGCATCGCCGCGTACCATCAGAGGGCCTTCATTTGCGAGCTCTGTGATGTAGTTGATGTTGCGGCTGACGGCGCGTCCGTCCAGTGCGTCCATAACCTTGTGGATGGTCTCGTGGATATCAAATGAGGATACGCTCAAAAGTATATTGTCCCTGTCGTATGAGTTGAGCTCGATGATCTGGTTTGTGAGCTTGGTCAGTCTGTCGGTCTCGGCGATCAGGATGTCGTAGTAGTGAGCAGCTTCCTCGGGAGGGATCATCCCCTCCTTAAATGCCTGGAGGTAGCCGTGGATCGAGGTCAGCGGTGATCTGAAGTCATGCGATATGCCGGAGAGGAACTTTCTCTGATACTCATCAAACTTAGACAGTTCTTCGCCGAGGACATTCAGAGTTTCGGCCATCTCGCCGTATTCGTCGTTTGAGTGGATGATGATCGGTGGGTTGTCACGGCCGATAGCAAAGTCTTTGCTGCCTGCTCGGAGTTTTTTTAATGGGATAAAACAGAAGAAATACAGTCCGATATAGGTCAGCAGCAGAAGCCCGATCACGATATAGTACACGTTTAAAAGAATCTTATAGTAGTAATCTGTACGGTTTATGATAAATGAGTTTGCGTGTGCAAAGACCAAAAATCCGTGGAACTTTTCACTCTTAAAAAGAGGTGTGGAGATGCACAGGCAGGGGGTGCTTAAGTATCCTCCGATCGTGTAATCATAGGTCGCGCCTTTGTGTAAAAATGTCGATTCACCGTGCTGCAGGACGTTGTAGTAGGGGGCTTTGGTCTTTTGCTCCGTATCGATGATGATGTCACCGTTGTCCTGTATGATGAGGATCTGGCAGTTTGCGGCTTTGGCAGCGACATCAAAGGAAGTCGTGAGTTTTTTCAGAGACTTTGCGGTGAAGTCTTCTCCGGTTATGCCGGAGCGGACAAGTCGGTCGGCGGCGCCCTGAAGCGAGCTCGTCGTCTCTGTCAAAACCTGCTCATAGATATAGTTTCTTCCGACTGCAAGCATGAAATAAAAGCTGACCACAACGATGACAAGGTAGAAAGCGAGAAGCTTTTTTATCAGTGTGGTTTTGCCAAAGATATGTATGCGGCGTCTTTTTTTCACTCTAATTCTCCTTCACTTCAAGTCGATATCCGATTCCCCAGATGGTCGCGATGGAGTAGGATTTCTGCTCTCCGAGCTTTTCGCGAAGTCGCTTGATATGCACGTCGACGGTACGTGTCTCCGAGACGTACTCGTAACCCCAGATACGGTCCAAAAGCTGCTCTCTGGTAAACACCTGATTGGGGTGCGAAACCAGAAAGTACAAAAGCTCCAACTCCTTTGGAGGCATTTCGATCGGGGTACCGCCCTGAGTTACCGTATAATTAGAATGATTGAGAAGGACCGCCTTGACTCTGGCTACCATCTCTTTGGAGTCAAAGGGCTTGCTTATGTAGTCATCGGCGCCGAGCTCGAGTCCGAGGACCTTGTCAAAGGTCTCTGTTTTGGCGCTGAGCATGATGACCGGCGTCATATAGTCCTTTCTGAGTTCCCTGCAGACAGCGTAGCCGTCCATCCCCGGAAGCATGATATCCAAAAGGATCAGATCGGGGTTAAAGGTTTTATTTAGCTCTAAAGCTGTCTCTCCGTCGTGGGCGATCTCGCATTCGAAAAACTCCTTCGTCAGGTAGAGTGACAGAAGCTTTGCGATGTTTTCATCGTCATCGACGATCATTATTTTTTTCTTTGACATGTAGTATCCTTTCTAGTATTTGAAAAATGCCACGGTCGCGCCGTATCCGCCCTCGCCGGACTCGCCCATGCGAAAGCTCTCTACGGTCTTGTTCCTACGAAGGCTCTCATGTACGGCGTTTCTGAGTGCGCCCGTACCCATTCCGTGTATGATGCGGACCTGTGACAGGTGTGCCAGATACGCATCGTCTAAGTATTTTTCTAAAGCAGGTACTGCCTCGGCTACGGTCATCCCGATAAGGTTTATCTCGGTGTGAACGGTCATAGCTTTGGCGGATTTTAAGTTTCTCGCCTGAGTGATGGTGGCTTCACGCTTTGCCTGCTTGGTCTCCGATTCTAAGTACTCCAGGTCCTCGATATCGACCTCGGATCTCAGGATTCCTATCCCGACATAGCATTTACCCTTGACCGGCTCGGTCTGAACCGTACCTTTGACACCCATGGAGTGGACCATAACGATATCTCCGACGGCGAGCTCCTCGGGCTTTTTGGATGAAGTCTTTTTGCGGTGCTTCGTGCCGGGACCTGTGGCGGCGAGACCCTCATCGACCTGGTCCATGGCCTCTCTCAGTGCGCCGCGCTCGCGCTCCATGGCTTTCAGGGCCTCGGGATCGTTCATCCATTTGTTGTACTTGCGGATCGATTCGTCCGCTATTTTTTTCGCGTTCTCGAGTATCGCTCTGGCTTCCTCGTTTGCGCGTCTGATAATCTTGTCTTTAGACTGCTCGAGTTTTTCTTCCTTATCCTCGAGCTTTCTTACATAGCCTTCCGCGTTTTCTCTGAAGCGGACAGCCTTTTCGCGTTCTCGCTCTGCCTCAACTCTGGACTGCTCGAGACCTGAGACGACGTCCTCGAAGTTTTTCGACTCCTCATCTATACGCTTTTTGGCTTCGTTTATGATCTTGTCGGAGAGCCCGAGCTTTGATGAGATCGCAAAAGCATTACTCTTTCCGGGGATCCCGACCAAAAGCCTGTAGGTGGGCGCGAGGCTCTCCACATCAAACTCACAAGATGCGTTTTCCACACCGTCCTCCTGCAAAGCGTAGAGCTTCAGCTCGCTGTAGTGAGTGGTCGCCATCGCGTTTATATGCCTTTTATGTAGATGGTCAAGTATCGCTATCGCGAGTGCCGCGCCTTCCGTCGGATCGGTGCCGGCTCCCAGCTCGTCAAAAAGAGCGAGAGTGCGGCTTCCGGCCTTTTTAAGGATGCTGACGGTGTTTGTCATGTGCGATGAAAAGGTCGAGAGCGACTGCTCGATGCTCTGCTCGTCGCCGATATCGGCAAATACTTCATCGTAGACCCGCAGGTGTGAGCGGTCGTTTGCAGGGATATGTAGTCCGGCCTGACCCATCAGAGTCAGCAGTCCGACTGTTTTTAGAGTTACTGTCTTTCCTCCCGTATTCGGTCCGGTGATCACCAAAAGATCATAATCCTTTCCGAGAGAAACATCGATCGGAACGACGTTTTTATCGGGTATGAGTGGGTGCCTCGCCTGACGAAGCTGTATGTATTTACCCTGAAAAAGAGGCTCCGAGCCTCGCATTTTTTTCGAAAGCATGCCCTTGGCAAATATGAAGTCAAGCTCAGCCAAAAGCAGAAAGTCCTTTTCTATGTCGGAGACATGAGGTGCGGTGAGGTTCGACAGATCCGCGAGTATCCTCTGAATCTCCGTCTGCTCTTTCGCAAACCAGGATGCAAGTTCGTTGTTCAGCTCGACGACGGCCATCGGTTCTATGAAAAATGTCGAGCCGGTAGAGCTCTGGTCGTGGACCATGCCAGGGAACGAACCTTTGTGCTCGCTTTTTACAGGCAGACAGTACCGCCCGTCGCGGATGGTGACTAAGTTTTCTCTTAGCATCCCGGAGGACTGGTTTATGGTTTTGTTCAGCTGATCTCTGATACGCCCGTCCATCCCGCGTATGGTCTTTCGGATGGAGTTTAGCTCCGCACTTGCGCTATCTGCGATCTCCTCAGGTGAGAGGATGCATCTGTTTATCTCGGCGCGCAGGTCCGGAACATCGACCAAAGACTTGAACCTCCCTGAGAGGATATCCTCGTAGTCTTCGAGTTTTTCGTCCGAAGCTATCGCGTTTGCGGCTATCTCAAATAAACGACAGATATTTAGAAGCTCTCCAATCCCGAGAGTACCGCCTTTTTCGAGAGGGCGAATATCGCGTCTGGGGTCTCTCAGTCCGCTAAAGGACGGCTTGTTGTCCTTTAGGATACGGTTCAGGGCAGCGGTTGTCTGCGCCTGAAGCTCGATGATGCGGTCACGATCGGATAAAGGCACGATCTTGCGGGCTTTTTCTTTACCCGGATCGGAATCTGCCTCTGCTACGAGTCTGTCGATGATCTTGTCATATTCAAGAGTGTGAAGTGATTTTTTATTCATACATTAAAGAATACCCCAAATCTGAACATTTTTCAACCTAAAACTCTTCACAAAGAGAAAAAAATATGGTAGAATGTGTGCGTACCACTTAGATGTTTTTCTAATGTGTGGATGATGGCTGCGAGCATTGATGAGATGTCACAGCGAAACTGAGATGAAAAAGGGGGCCGTGTATATGAAGGGAATCATGAGACCGATGATGGCCATTATCATAAGTCTGGTTATGTGCCTTTCGGTGACGTATCCGACATCGGCACCTGTAAAGGTCGACGCCGCGACGATAAAGCTCAGTGCCACCACGCTAAAGATCCCGGCGAATAAATCAAAGGTGTTGAAGATGAAAAATACCTCCAAGAAGGTGACCTGGTCGATAGTATCCGGTAAAAATCTCATCACCCTCAAAAATAAAAAGAAAACGCAGGTCACGATCAAAGCCAAGAAAAAAGGCACGGCAAAGGTCAAGGGTGTGATCACGATCTCATCAAAGAAAAAGATCACCAAAACCTGTACGGTCAAAGTGACGAGCTCTCAGTGGGAGTGCCCGGGTTGTATGAAATTAAACACCGGAAACTTCTGTTCGAACTGCGGACATTCGAGACCTACGCCGAGTCCGACACCTTGGCTGGTTTGGCCGACGCCTACGGTATCGGGATCTCCTTCACCGAGTAGTTCGGTCTCACCGAGTCCGACGCCTGTTTCACCGGAGGCCATGACCGATACGAAGATAGTGATGACTATAAATCAAAAGTTTTATTTCAGCCTGCAGTTATACGCGAATGCTGCGGCGCAGGCGTTTTACAGAAATGTGGTTTCCAGGGGGCCGATCACCTATGATATGGGACCGGATGGCGAGAATGAAAGGTTTGGATATCTCGAGATACCGATAGCTACATGCCTTTCGAACTCAAGCGCGGTAAGTACCGGCGAGGTATTTTTATATGGTACCGACATAGTGAAGCTGTCTCTGAAGGACCATCAAACCGGAGCGCTGCCGACCAGGATCGGTAAGGTTATCCCGGACCACCTGGATATGATAAAAGAGGCGACAGATCAAAAGGTTGACGGAAAAACGATCGTAGAATTCAGACAGTACATCTGATATGAAATAACGAATAATGACGGAGGAACAGATATGATTTGTCCTAAATGCGGTTCGAGGGAACCCGATGGAAGTAAGTTTTGCAGCAAGTGCGGAGCAAAGCTTTTTACAGAAGAGGTCACTGCAGAGGTGGCAGAGGCCGATGAAACTGTAGAGGCTGTGGCAGCGGAAGAGATGTCTGCCGGCGATATGGCTGATGAGGCTGTGGCTGCAGAAGAAGATGACGAAATAAAGGTCGAGGAGACCTTGGGAGCAGAGCAGGCGATCGCAGGAGCGCAGGCTGTGACAGAGAGCGCACCGACCATGACAGCAGGAACCGCTTCAGCAGGCGCGAATGCGGCTGCGGGTGCTGCGGGAGCGACGGCCGCAAAGGCAGGATTAAGTCTCCCTGTAGTGTTTGGCCTGATCGGCGGGGGTATTTTTCTCGTGGCAGCGGTCATCACGCTTGTCATCGTGTTTGCTTTTAACGGAAATGATAGTGAAGCCATCCAGCTCAGCGATTATACCAAGGTGGATTTTGACGGAACGGACGGAGAAGGAAAGGCGAGAGCCTATCTCGATATGAAGGAGCTTTCGATCAGATTTGCAAAAGATATGGGCATAGACACATCGTTGATCAGGGATGTTGAGAAAAATCCCGAGGATGCCGATTACGGCGCGATCTTCAAAGAGGGTATCGAGAACTTCGGTCAGCTGATGGATATATACTCGGCGATAAGCGGGATAAAGTTAGAGCTTGATAAGGATTCCGGTCTGAAAAACGGTGACACCATCCATGTTTCATATAAGATAAACGAAAAAAGGATTGAGAAAGTAAAGACAAAGGTCCTCGGCGACACGAAGACAGTGACGGTTTCAGGACTTAATGAGGTGAAGGCTGTAGATCCCTTTGAGCATGTAAATGTAGAGGTGGACGGGGTCTCTCCGAAGGCGTATGTTTTCTGTGACTGTGACTCTACTGAGGATTATATGCTGTATGTGAACTTTACAGCCGAGCCTACGGACAACTTAAAGCTCGGTGACACTGTAAAGATAAAGGTCGGAGGGTACGATGAAAAGGAGTTTTTGGATCGATTCGGTCTGAAGTTCTCCAGGACCGAGATGGATTATAAGCTTGAAAAGGTCGATGCATATCTGACTGAGAACACGGCGCTTGAGCAGGGCGCCATAGACAAAATGAAGACGGCGACAGAGGAATACGTAAACCAGTATTTCGAGGATTCAAACAGAAAAAAAGAGATAAGCGGATCCGACATTAAATATGTCGGATACTATTTTTTGACAAATAAAAACACAGACCAGTGGAGTGGATATAACAAGGTCTATATGGTTTATTCGGCCAGCGTTTCAAGTAAAGAAAAGCCAAAGGGATTCAAGACTTCAACGGTCTACTTTCCCGTGGAGTATGATGATATAAAAAAGCTTGCTGACGGCTCATACGATATCGAGACGTCATACAGACGTATACTCGGCTCGACGGATCTGAAGTACGGTTTTTGGCAGATGGTCGACGGGTATTCGTCCATCGACACGATGTATGATGAGCTGGTGACCGCAGATGAGGCTGACTATCAGGGAGCAGGCTATGACGGACTCGCCGGATAAAGGAATTTAAAAGTTATAAAGAGTTATAAAAGCAGATCGGAAGTTATAAAAGGAGACTATTGTTAGCTGATGAATTGGTTTAGAAACTTTATGTATGGTAGATACGGGCGGTTGGATAAAGTAAATATCGCCGTTTTTATAGTATATCTGGCGCTTGCGGTGATCAGAGTCATCCTTTCGATAGTGTTCAGGGTGAGCGGTATCATGATGCCGATCGGTACGCAGGGCTTTGTATCGAGGATAGTGTTCTCGGTTCTTTTCGGCTTGGAGATGGCGTGTCTGATCATCTTTATCTTGAGATTTTTCTCGAAAAATATAGCGAAGCGTACCGAGGAGAATCGTAAGTTTACGGAGTGGACCTACCGTTTCAGGGATCCGAATTCTTTCAGAAACAAAAGAAGGCAGGCCAGACGCGAGGGCAAGGAGCTTTTCAAATGTCCGGTGTGCAAAAAGACCATACGCGTTCCGAGAGGCAGAGGGCGGATCGAGATTACATGTCCGAATTGTAAAGAGAGGTTTGTGAGGAAGACATAATATAACCAAATACTTGATAATCACTTACGCCGGGTTGATCCACGTGATCTGCTCGGCGTAGTTTTCATACGATGAGCAGACCGTGATATGATAATCATCATGGCGGTATGTGGAAAAACAAAGAGTACCTGCTTTGGAGTTAAGATCGGGGTGATCAAGTATAGTGACTTTTATTTCGTCATCCATAAGTACATCTATATACTCCGGCATGAGAGAAAGCCCCAGACCAAACCACTTCATCACGCTCTCCTTGACGGTCCACAGGAGTATGAATCGGTCTTTATCATCACCTGCCATTTCGATCTCTCGAGGGGTGAAGGCACGCTTTATCACAGCGTCAGACATATTTCTCGGACGCTCGATATCGATCCCTACCTCCTGA
>ONKC01000151.1 GCA_900318295.1 uncultured Eubacteriales bacterium | reverse complement strand
ATCTTGTTCTCATCCACGACACCCATCTTATCGTAGCCGTAGAGCGACTTAACCATCTGCAAAAATGCTCGCAAGTCATTCTGATTTTTGATATTCTCATCCTTCGCATAGTTAAACACATTGTTGATATTTTTCGCGGCCTGATCAAGTCGGCTTGAGATAGTCTGCGAACGCCTCTGCCCCAACTCCTCGAGATAGAACTCACTGATGGAGTGCACCGCATCGTCCGCACTCTGCGTAGCCAGGCGGTTGTTGCGTAAAGAAGTGTACACCAAGACAACAGCTATCACGATGATGCATACCACACCAAGCGTAACGCCGTTAAACACCCTTCTCATCATATGTCCGGCCTTGATCCGCCGTACACTCTTTACATTTTTACCCTTCACCTGCTACTCCGTTCAGTATAATTATTATGTCTCTTTTGTTGTTAAAAATACACCGACTCCCCAAATCTACTCGGCTCCGTACAGCTTATAGAGCATCGCTGCCGCGTCCTTTTGAAAAATGAAGGTCGTCTTTTCGTTTGTTTTTTCTTTATAAAGCTTTCCGGGCTTGATCCCGTCGGCAACCTTGATTGCGGTCTGGATAGTATCAAACCCTATTGAGCTACAATCCTGAACTCCCAAGGAATATATCGCACCGACCTGCATCAGCTTCAGCGCATGCTCATCATGATCCATCCCCACGATGGTCACCTGATTGCTCAGGTTGTGCCTTTTGACCGCAGATGCCGCACCGATCGGATTTACCATATTGCAGCAGATTATACCGGCCAGATCCGGATTCTCATCCAGATATTTCTCCGTGATCCTCTCTGCCTCCTTCGAGGATTCCTTGTCATACTCGATACCTATGATCTTTATGTCGGACCACTTGTCAAGCACGTACTTCACACCCTCCAACCGATCCTCATGGCAGGGATTACCGGGATCACCTACGATGATACCTACCTTTCCTTTGTTGTTTATCCTCTCGCAAAGGATCTTTGCCATCTCGGATCCGTCTTTGAAATTATGCGTGTTTCCTATGTAAGCGATCCTCTTGCAGTGCTCCTTCGGATCAGTATCCGAACTCGAAAAGGTGATGACCTTCTGCCCCTGATCCATAACCTTATCGATGACGGGCGCTATCTTTTCACTGTCAACAACATCCACTCCGATCACATCATAACCATTCTTCGCGGCATTCAGGATCCTTTTTTTCTGATCTGATGCCGAAGGTGAAAGAGGCGCCAGATAGTCATAATTGATAGTCACACCCTTCGCTGCATACTGATCGCATGCTTCCTCCATCCCCATAGCCACAGCATCCCACCAGGGATGAACCATCTTGTAGGTAAAGTAGAAATTATACTCCTTCTTTTTCGGCTTATAATTATCTAAAGTATGAGTAAACGAAACAGCACTGTTGACCAGATCATTCTCGTTTTCTTCCACAAAAACGGACCCGTCCGACGTAGTATCATCGTCGGTCCGGGGATCTGACCTCGGAGTCGGATTTTTTTGAGTCCCACAACTCGAAATAAGTACCGAAAAAATCAGCAGAATCGATACTATTCTCATTCGTTTTCTCATATACATTACCAACCTTTACGAACCGCTGACCGGGCAAAGCTGCTTTATCGCACTCTCTGATAAAAATATCGCGGGACAGATCCCTATCGAAGCGTTGCTGACCGGTTCTCCCATATGATGTCCGTCTGTTGCCACCACCCACATATACGGCGTGTGAAGATGTCCGTACGAACTCCGCAGCCAGAAAGGCGAGCTTTTCAGCGGTATATTTTGTCTGTACTCAGTATGCTCTTCTTTACTCAGTATAAAAATACGATCGTTGGTGGTCTCCGTCCGATAGTGAAGCATCTCGGAAGAATTGATATTTTTAAGTTCCAAAGCTTCTCTAATCGGTCTCATCCACACATCCTGTAAGTAGTTTCTTACAAAACAATCCTTCCATCTGTTTGTGCTTCCGTATGAGACATGATACGTGACTTCGTGCGACATCACGAGGAACCCCTCATCTTGCCGTGCGATCACATCCCACTGCCGATAGCGGCCCTCGATCTGAAGAACAAACGATTTTTTCACGTATAAATCTTCCATGCAAAAGCAACCCCAACAATATTATACTTGATAACTATATGTTATTTGTGCGTATGATCATACCTTTTTTTTAGTGATTTTAAATGATTTTTTGGTAGCAATATATTGGTTTACACCGATCGGATTCAAAATAACTTTTGCCTTTCCCTTATTCACATTTTTGTATGAGTATGCCATACAGTCAATTCCGTATTCTGCTCCTAATATTCTAACATTTTTTGATAAAAAATACAACCGGAAATCTTTGATAATTTTGGTGGGAAGAAGGTTTTTGGGTGAAGAGATAGCCCGGGGCCTATGGTTCGATTCATTTTAATCGAAGGGAACTGAGACGTAGGCGAAGTTCCCGTGGCCTATGGTTCGATTCATCAATCGAAGACAACTCGGCTTCGCCGAGTTCTCGAACAAATGCTTCGCATTTGTTCCCCGACGGA
>ONKC01000073.1 GCA_900318295.1 uncultured Eubacteriales bacterium | reverse complement strand
ATAATGATGTAACAAACCAGAATCAGGCAGTAGAGGATCACCAGGCTGATGCCGTAGAGCGGATTGTCGATCTCGGCGCCGCGGTTGTTGATAGTGGTGCCCTTTGAGATCAGGTTAGCCACCGAGCCGAGCACCATCGAACCGAAGCCGATAGTGACCGGAAGCTGCACGGTCGCGCCCTCGCTCATCCTCTTGTACGCGTAGAAAAGGCAGAACGCCGAAACCAGCATCAGAGGATCCGATAAAAGCCATAAAAATACCAAGAATACATCCATGTCAGGATGTGACACGCGGCGAACAAAGGCGATGACAGCCTGGCCCGTGTCGTACGCAGTGATGATGACTGTCGCCAAAAGCACCACGCGAAATGCCTTCAAAAACAAAGTGTTCTTGATTCCTATCTCGTCCATAAAAATCTCCTCCAAAAAAAATCTCTCGCACACGGTAAACGCAAGTCTAGGATAACCGAAACCACCGTGTACCTGTGAACAGTAATGTCATTATAACACATGTTGAGAGATTCTTCAACTTGTGTCTTTACATTTTTATAAAAAATTGGTAAAATGATACGTGGAAAAAGGGTGGGCCGATACGGTCTTCACTTAAAATACGCAGGAGTTTTGCTCCGGAATGTGAGGTTGATAATGGAAAAGAAAAAGGGATTTATCGCAGAGTTTAAGGAGTTTGCGCTCAGAGGCAGCGTGATGGATCTGGCAGTCGGCGTTATCATCGGTGCTGCGTTCCAGGCCATCGTCAATTCTTTGGTGGAGGACATCCTCTCGCCGATATTGGGACTCGTGCTCCAGGGCAACTTCGGTGACCTTTCCATCGTGCTATTTGACGGAAAGCTGGTGCTTCGCTACGGAAGCTTCATCATGGCGATCATCAATTTCGTGCTGATGGCGCTCGTGATATTCCTGATCGTAAAGGGTATCAACACGATCAGAAACCGCGGAAAGAAAGAAGAGGCAGCGGATCCGACAGAGAAGACCTGTCCGTACTGCCAGAGTCAGATTTCGATCAAGGCTACGAGATGCCCACACTGTACATCGGAGCTGAACTAAAGCCGGCCGTGGGCATCTTATGCCCAACACTGCACATCTGATCTGAACTAAAGCCGGTCGTGGGCATTTTATGTCCATCATTGTACATAACTAATGCTTGATCCTGCCCGTGAGGCACATGTCCTTACCCAGGCGGATAAGCTCAGAATCAGCTAATTCTAACGGGGCTGCTACCGAGTCGATCGGCGGCAGTCCTTTTCCTATGAGCTTCGGTGAGACGTAGGCGTACACGCGGTTCACGAGTTCCGGGTGTAAAAATAGCGAGGAGTGGACTTTCAGTCCGCCTTCAACTAAAACGCTGTCGATGCCGCTTTCGCCAAGCTTTTCAAACAGAGCCGCTATGCTTATCTTTCGGTCCGTCTTGCGAGACTGAAGGATAGAATCATCAGTGTCGGCGGATTTTTCTAATGGAAGGATTATAACCCTTGCGCCTGCCTCGGTCAGCATGCGTTTTTTCGTGGACGCCGACATCGAAGCATCGGCTAGAGACGTGTCCGCCTCCATATCAAAAGCATCCTCGCTGCACGCGATGATCGTCGGAATCGTACTCGCAGTCTTTACGATCTGAGATGTGAGAGGGATGCGAAGGTGCGAGTCGAGCACGATCCTGATCGGATCAAAAGAAGCGTTCTCAAAAAGGTCGGGAGTTCCTGTAAGTCCGGCGGCGGAAGAATCACCACCGGAAACCGCACCACCGGCAGCCGCACCACCGGAAACCACACCACCGGAAATCACATCAGAACCACCTGCGTCCTCCCCTCGGTAGTTGAGCATTGGATCGTCATTTATGACCGTGCCGACACCGACCAGGATAGCGCGGTACGCCTTGCGAAGCGAGTGAACATGAGCGTTCGCTTCGGGGCCTGTGACCAAAAGCCTCTCGGCCTGATACATATCCTCGGCCCTGCGCCTTTTTCTAGGAGTCGCACTGTCGAGCTCGTCCATGCCGGAGCTGTGCTTTTTTTCAGAATACATAGCGATCTTCCCGTCGAGAGTCATCGCGTACTTCATCGCCACGTAGGGAAGCTTTGTAGTTATATAATGAAAGAAAATATCATTCAGAGCGTCACATTCATCCTTTAGGACACCGGTCTCAACGGTGATCCCGGACTCGCGGAGTAACTCGATCCCGTGACCTGCGACCAGAGGGTTCGGGTCGTCCGAGCCCACGTAAACCTTGCCGATACCGCGCTCGATGATGATATCGGTACACGGCGGAGTTTTGCCCGTGTGGCAGCAGGGCTCCAAAGTCACATACATCTCGGCGCCGGTCACATCCTCGGTGCACGATAAAAGCGCGTTTCTCTCGGCGTGAAATCCACCGCAACGCTCGTGCCACCCCTCGGCGATGATGTGATTGTCCTTAACGATGACGCACCCGACCAAAGGATTCGGACTCACAAGTCCGGTCCCTTTTTTTGCGAGTTCTATAGCGCGTCTCATGAAATCTTCGTTCAATATGTCGGCCTCCTCAAGCACTTTTTCTTATCAAACGTATACTCAGGTGTCTTAAAAGGGAATGTGATCTCGTCCACATAGTACCACGGATCAAGCTCGTGCGCGGGATTTTTCAAAAGGTGGAACTGCTGCGCCGGCATGAAGCCCTGCGCCAGCAAGAAAGCCTTGCGCCCCGAGCTGTCCTTGCACATATCGACGACCATCACAACGTGTCCGGGTGATCCAGATTGCAGAAAAATATCCCCGATGCGGATTTTTGCAAGGCTTTTCACCCGTTTCGAATCGGTCTCGAGCTGATACGTCCCCGAGTACGCGAACACGAACCTCATAAACTTTTTAAATGTTTTATCTGAGCTGTCGAACTCCTCGCGATCGACGTACTCATAGGAATCCCCGTTTTCGACGATCCTCTGGCCCTCGCGCCACATCTGATAGCGCGCCTTGAAGCTGTCGGAAAGCGAGAAAGCGATTCTCGAAGCCTCGCCGGTGTGTCTGAAATACTCGGCATAAACCCTCATCACCGAATCAGCGCATTGCTGCAGGTCCTCCTTCTCGAGCGGAAGCTTGAAGACCGCGACGTGAGCGTTTTGGTTGGATTTGAGTTCTTTATTGTAAAGGTGGACCTGATAGCCGTCCTTTCTGAGTTTGTATTCGCGTAAAAATGTCCCGAGACTGTTGTTCGCTTCCTTGGTTCTGGTAAACCCTTCCGGAGTAGAAACTCTGGACTCAAGCGTGTTCCCTGATGCGTGGACTAAAGGGATACCCGTCACCGAATCACTTGACACATCACCTGACGCACCACCGGGCTTCGAAGGATCTGTCGAGGCAGTGGCATCAGAACCGTTACCGGACGGTGAGCCGGAGCCGTCAGTGACAGATCCGGATACAGCTCCGCCGGATACACCGGATGCGTCCACCATGGGATATTGCTCTTCGAATCTCGAGAAAGGCCTGATCACTATGATCATCAGTAAAAGGACTACCGCTCCGAGTGCGCAGGCCGCTCCGATCGCTTTTTTCTCAGTCATTGTATATCTCCGATTTCATCAATGATATAACATCAGTATATACCAAAACGCCCCGTAGGTCAACTACGGGGCGCGCGTATTAGTTATCTTTTATTAAACTAATTAGTTTGTAATAGTTTCCTCGCTATCCTTATCGAACAGATGGATCTTGTTCGCGTCAAGTGCGATCTTGACTGTGTCGCCTGTACGAGCTGTGGTACGCGGATCAACACGAACAGTGATGTCGTATGTATCAACTGAGAAGTACAGGAATACTTCTGCACCGAGCATCTCGTAAACCTTTACGGTAGCGTCAAGGCAGGTATCAGGTGACTGAGCGATGAACGCCGGATCATCCTTGATATCCTCAGGACGGATACCGAAGATAACGTTTTTATCCTCATAACCGCCATCGATAAGCTTGCGTCCCTTCTCGTCAGTAAGCTTGATCGAGTTTGAACCGAACATAAGAAGTACGTCTGATCCTGATGAAACCACGCGAGCCTCGATGAAGTTCATCTGCGGAGAGCCGATGAAACCTGCTACGAAGAGGTTGTTTGGCTTCATGTAGAGGTCAAGCGGAGTGTCAACCTGCTGGATAACACCGTCCTTCATAACTACGATACGTGTACCAAGTGTAAGGGCCTCTGTCTGGTCATGTGTTACGTAGATGATAGTAGTCTCAAGTCTCTGATGAAGCTTTGAGATCTCGATACGCATCTGTACACGAAGCTTTGCATCCAGGTTTGAAAGAGGCTCGTCCATAAGGAATACCTTAGGATCACGCACGATAGCACGTCCCATAGCCACACGCTGTCTCTGACCACCGGAAAGAGCCTTCGGCTTACGATCAAGAAGATGCTCGATGTCGAGGATCTTTGCTGCCTCGTGAACGAGACGATCGATCTGATCTTTCGGTGTCTTTCTCAGCTTAAGTCCGAATGCCATGTTGTCATATACGGACATATGCGGATAAAGAGCGTAATTCTGGAACACCATAGCGATGTCGCGGTCCTTCGGCTCTACGTCGTTGACCATCTTGTCACCGATCCAAAGCTCACCGCTTGAGATCTCCTCGAGACCTGCGATCATACGAAGTGTGGTAGACTTACCACAACCCGACGGACCTACGAAGATGATGAACTCTTTGTCCTCGATTTCGAGGTTGAAGTCCTTTACGGCGTGGAAACCGTTCGGGTATCTCTTGTTGATGTTCTTCAGTGATAAACTTGCCATAATAATTATCCTCCTAAAATAATATCAAGTTCAGAAAGCATCTAGGCTTTCGCCTTATCGCAACCACTGTAGCATAGTATACACTATTTCACATAAAAAGGCTATATTCATTATTTATAAAAATATCAAGTTCGTTTTGGTAAAAATGCACAAGAACGCATAAGCCGCATTCGACCCGCATCCCGTCGGAATCATCGCCCGCAGATCACTGGTCCGCGTCTACGCCGAGGATGATCTCCACATCGATGCCCTCCTCGAGATCCGCTGAGGTCTCGACCTTCACGGCCTTCGGCTTCGGGAAGTACTTGCGTAGCTTCTTTTTCGCCCACTTCACATCCCTTGCATAGATCGTGGTCTTTTGCTGCTTCATTCCGGTGTAGTTTCCTATATTAACTACAGAGAGGTGATCCTCCTGCATCAGCTTCTGATACTTCGATGCCAGACCGTCGATGGCAGATCCGTTCAGGATCTCGATGTTCTGGTCATCATTTGACGTGCCGGTATCCGTATCCGACGTAGTCTCGTACTGGGCGGTCGTGTAGGCCGGTGACTCCCAGATAGAGGAGATGAGTTTCTTGCTTTTTTTAGCGTTGATGGTAAATGATGTTCCGTCATCCTTGCCTTTAAGCACATATATATGGATGAGATCCCAGTTGACCTTTGACAAAGCCTCGGAGTAGCCGAGCTTCTGTGACTGTGTAAGGTCGGAGATCTGCTCGTCAAAAAGGTCTTTGAGCATATCGTCCATATCAGATTTTGTCGTGCATTTTTTCATGCTTGAGATGTAAGCCTCGGTCGGAGAGTAGCATTTGTCCTTCTTGGTGCCGAGCTCGTAGTACATAGCAAACTTCGTTTTCGGGATAGCGGTGAAGTATCCGATATCCACCGGAAGTGCGTCCTGCAGCGCCATCACGCCGTACTCATAGGCAACATCACCCATAAAGTAACTCGGAACATCGAAAAGCTTCATGCTCTGCGGGATGTTTGCATTCACCTTGGCCATCTCCTGATAAGTCTCGGGCGAGAGCGTGACAGTCGTGTTTGCCGGAATAGTGACGAGCGTGAGATTTTTCGAATCCTGATCAAAAAGCTCGAGTATCATGGCGTCGATCTTGCCGTCGTTCTCGTTGTATGAGTAGATAAGGTTCGAAGACTCCGTGCCGGCGCTGATGTCGATGACGTGCTGATAGGTGGTCGCACGCTCCTCGCGGTCCGTCTGCTTGTAATACAGCATCGTAAGGTAGTAGCTGAGCAGACCGACACCGACTAAAAGAGCCAAAATGCCGATAGTCTTAAAAAAGTAAACTATTATGATCCTTGCTACACTTGGTTTGTTCATAGTATCTCCTATATCCTTCAAGCACGCAAATTACTGCGCAAACACAACTATAATAGCATATAATTAAGTATATTGCAACAAAAAAATGCCATACAACACCTATATAATCGTAATCAGAGCAGATTTGAAGTAGGGCAGATACATCAACGTGCCTATTTATATAGAAGGAGAATTGCATATGGGTAGTAGAAAAATGAGATCAAACCGCTTAAAAAGGCGCATCGTGGCCGGTGTGCTTCTTTTAATACTGGGCTTTTATCAGATAGTGGGAGAGCAGGCGTACATGCCCGATACGGCGAGTGCGTCCACGGCGAGCTACCAGGAGGATGAGTATACCTCAGACATCGCGGACTATATGGAATCCACGATGCATCAGGAGCTGCGGGCCTACTTCTCCGGGAGCAACGGTAAAAAGGTAAAAATGACGACGATTTCCGAAAACGACTACAAGACGAGGATCACGTTTTTCCTCGATCCGAAAAAAATGTCCGACATAACCATAGACAAGATACTCGGATTTATATATGAGATCACATCGAAAAACCCGAACTTCTGCACGCTTTCGACCTCCATCTCGTGGAACAGTGTTTCCGGAGAGCTCGGTGTGAACTCCGTCATCAAAAAATCCAAGCAGGCCGAGTCGATCGCGGAGTATAAGTCGTTTCTCGCAGATATCGAGAGAGTGCCGATGGAAGCGGAGAATATGAGTGATGTCGAGATACTTTTGTATCTGCATGATATGCTGATCCAGCAGGCGAACTACGCATCAAACCTAAAAAAGAAAAAGATATTTATCCCGCATACGATGAGCACGACGGGAACAGTTGTTTGCCAGTCTTATGCTGCAGTTTTAAATACGATGATGAAAGACTTGGGTTTCACCTGTTATATCCTCACGAGCGATTCACATGAGTGGAATGTGGTCAAACTCGACGGAAAATGGACCTGTATCGACGCTACATGGGACGATCCGGTGGGATATGAGGCAGATAACGTCAGTCACGACTTTTTCCTCGTGAAGAGCAGCTCTTTTAAGAAATCACACACCGTCGAGAGCTTCTATGACTACAGGATGAAGAAGATCACTTCAAAATCAGATAACGCCGTGTCGATTCTACCAAAGTCTGACAAGGTATCAAGACCTGTTTGCTACAAAAGTGGGATTTGGTTCTATACGGATGGGGGAGTTTTGTATCGATGGGACGGAGTGTCCCAAAAAGCGGACATCGAGTCTGAGGTTCCGGAGGATACTTTCAGATGTGTGGGAGTGATGGAAGGCACGGTCTACATCGGTGGTACGGATGGACTATGGTCGTATGATCCGGAAAAACGAGTGATGAAAAAAGAGGTCGAAAATGTTCAGGTAGAAGGTCTGTACTACTTCGGTAAGACTCTGTATTATCTGGCAGACGGGCAGTGGGAGGTATGTGCCGTGGCACGTCAACCTTACACCTCATACGAGATGCTGAACGGGACTCTGACCAATCTTTATGTAAACCTGGCCGTCCCGACCAAGCCGACCATCAGTGTGATGAAAAGCTCGGCAAAGAGTATCCGCGTGACGGTGACGGGCAGAAGCCAAAACTCCACCGGAAGTTATCAGGTTCAATACTCGACTGATAAAAACTTTACTTATTATAGTAAGAAGACATTCACCGGACTGAGAACGAGCATCACAGGCCTCGTAAAGGGCGTGAAGTACTACGTTCGAGTCCGCGGCATCAATAAAAGGGATACGTACCTGAAGAAATACGGTACCTGGAGCAAGGTAAAGAAGGCGTGATGTGCCCTGATGATGGCAAAGTGCGCTCCGAAAGGAGGTCAAAATGCCGGCATACCACGATAAAACCAGAGATACATGGTTCTGCAAGTTTTACTACAGAGATTACGACGGAGAACGTCGACAAAAATGGAAGAGAGGATTTGCAACAAGAGAAGACGCGCTCAGCTACGAGAAAAACTTCCTGGATATGAATCTCACAAGCGGTGGCAAAGAGCGGTTTATGAGTGTGTATGAGGAATACATCCAAGATGTGAAAAACACACTGAAGCCCTCGACCATCGTTACCAAGGAAAGCATCTTCAAAAACTGGATCCTACCGTACTTTGGTTCAAAAAAGCTTGAGAACATCACTGTCGCGGATGTTCGAAGGTGGCAGGTCATGATCATGAATGATGAAAAGCACTATACAAAGAGATACATCATGTCGATCAACACGCAGCTCAGCTCATTCATGAACTATGCCAACCGTATCTATGGACTTCCTTCGAATCCGTGCAAAAGAGCCGGTGCCGTGAGTGGGGCCGAATCAAAGGAAAGAGAGTTCTGGACACCTGAGGAATACGAGCTTTTTCGAGATGCGGTCTCAGAAGACATCTGTGCATTTACCTGTTTTGAGGTTTTATACTGGACTGGAATGAGAGAAGGAGAGCTTCTGGGTCTTTTTGAAGATGACATAGACTTTGATAAAAGACAGATCCATATCAGACGAACTTATCTTCGGATGAAAGGCGAAGATCTCTTTCAGACGCCTAAAACAAAGGCATCTACTCGTGTCGTAGATATCCCGAGGTTTCTGTGTGATGAGATCAAGGTCTGGCTAAGGCAGCTTTCCAGGAGCAAGAGAAAATATCGGATTTTCCCGGTCCAGCGCCAATTCCTCGAAAGAAGAATGAGAAAATACTCCCTTATAGCTGGAGTGAAGAGGATCAGGATCCATTCACTTCGTGCAAGTGCGGTCTCGCTTCTTATCAACCTCGGCTTCCAGCCGATAGAGATATCTCGTCGAGTCGGTCACGAAAAAGTGTCAACTACCCTTGATATATACGGAAAGCTCTTTCCGTCAAGCAACGAAGCGATAATCAAGGGCCTTGAAAAAATGGACAGAATGTTTAAGAACAATAAAAAGAAGCGCGATCTCGAGTGAGATCTGAACATCTACACCTGTAGACGTTCCCATCATCAAGGGTACATCACCTTCAAATAGCACAATATATATCATTTTATATAGAAGAAACTCGAATTTTTTAAAATTTGCACATTTCTGATGCAATTTTTACCTACTTTTGACACATTTTAGGGTTAGAATAACCTTGTCGTTCAGAAAATGATAAAAAATATCAAAAAAATCGTTTTCCGGACGTCGTAGTACCATAACAGTGAATAAGCGCCAAGAAGCGTGACTTTTCGGAGTTTCTTCCTTATATATTAGGAAGAGATGAGGATAAGAAAGTCTTGACATTTTGTTCTAGATATGGTACTATATGTTGCGATAGGGTCGAAAGCACTGTGGTTACGGGCTTTGCGCCGATTTTCAACCGCTTTCGTGCTACTATGACTCCATCAAAAGTAACTATCAACTTCATATCTTATGGAGCATGCAAAAAGAGGGACAGGCAGTCTCTCTTTGAGTTATGTATAGGTGTCACCGATTG
>ONKC01000128.1 GCA_900318295.1 uncultured Eubacteriales bacterium | reverse complement strand
CGCCGCTGATCCGAACCGCTGCCACTAAAAAAGGCCGCCCCCGGCGGCCGTGCGGGCGAAAGCCCGCCCCTCTACTTCAACTCACCCATCTGGGCGAGCACTCTCTCAACGTCAGCCTCATACTCCGGCTTCTTCAGCCTGATCCGATCCATCTCATTCAGGCACTCCGTCATCACGCCGGTGTTGTAATCCAGCTGCTCCCTGAGCTTCTGCCGTCTCTGATTCAGCTCATGCCTCACCTCGACCATCTCCGAAGGATCGATCAGAGCCTTCGCCTGCGTAAACCAAATCTCACGGTCCCTGACACCGATCTCGCGCAGAACCTGGATCAGGATCTCGTGGTTCTCCTCAATCTGAATAGTACCCTCGCGCTGACGAGCCCACTCACGCTTAGCATCACGATACTGAGAATAAACGAAATCAAGCTCCGTCGCATTCCTGACAGCATACTTCGCCGTCAGATACTCCAGAGCCCTGACATTATTGACATACTTGATCTTTACCCTGTTGGTCAGAAAGACAGCCCTGTTCTCCATCTTCTCGGTGACAGCCATCTCCATACGGTTCTTTCTGGCCTCCCACATGATGATCGCCGCAACAAGAAAAGCAAACGAAGCCGTAGCAACAAAAGGCACCGTGATGTCAACCTGCCAGTAGGCGAGCAGACATCCGAGAGCAATCACGGCGAGCACCTTGCTTATGCGTCTGAGTGACGACTGTTTGCGATTGATGTCGTCCTTTTCGGACTTTAAGTAGGCCTTCTCCCCGTTCAGCTTCCTGAGGTCATTTCTGATCTTCACCTGCATATCCTCAAACTCGAGAAGCTTCTCTACGTCATGAGGCACGTCATCCTCGAAACGATCGAGAGCCTTTCTCTGGTCATCGGAAATCTGATATCTCTTATGACGGATAGCCTTACGCATCTCCGTAAGCTCCACTATCCTCTTCGCACTGTCATATATCCTCTGCTTATCCTCATCCTGTGCCTGATCGATAAGCTGGATGTCCTTCAGATAGGAGGTAACACGGCCATATTCAAACTTAACCTCCTCACACTGATGCTTACCCTCCATGATCGTGTCACGAAGGCGTTCAAGATAAGCAATGCGAGCAGGCTCGTTTTTTAAATCTACATTTTCTCTTTCGAAGTATGAGTGATTCTTGATGATATTCTCAACTTCGGCAGATTCGGCGTTTCTCTCCTCCCTGAGGCTTCCGTATTCCTCTTCGGGCGGCTGATCGTTCTTCTTCTTTTTCCTGCCGAATCCGAACAGTTTAAATCGCACTTCCGGCCGCCTTTCTCAATTCCTCTTTATATTTATCTATCTCCTCGTCATCGATGGTCCTAACCTGAACCTTCGACTTCACATCCTTGAATCTCTCTCTGATAGCCTCAAGCTGGGCCGTGTTCATGCCGTGCTCGATACACTCCCTCTCGAAATCCTGATTCCTACCCTGCATCAGAAGAAGGTAGAGATAGTGATGGAGCGACTCCGCACTGTGATTTCTGGCGTAAGCCTCCTTGAAATCCCTCTCCGCTGCCTCAAACGAAGCCGTATAGAACTGCGCAATCCCGAGGTTGTGAAGGATATTTCCGTATGCCTCCGGCGTAAAGTTCACCGCATAAGCTCCCGTAAGAAGCTTTCTGTAGGCCGCCGCACTCTTCGCGTACAATCCGGCTCTCATATAGTTGTCGGCACGGATCTTGCTCTTTTCGTGGAGCGGGAGGCTCACGATATCGTCGATCACACGCATCAACTCGCGGATCTCATGCTCCTTGTAGTAGTCGCATGCACAAAGGATGGTGACAACCAGATCCTTGAGCTTGTTTTTGTTCGTAATCATCGTCTCGAGTTTGTTGGAAAGCACCCTCTGATCCGCCTCATCGCGAAGCCAGACCACCAGAGATTTCGTAAAAAAATCCTCCGTGATCGTGTATATGTTGTTTCCAATGTAGTAGCAAAGCTCCTCAAGGGAGTACACCTTCGCGCCCGTATAAGGCATGGTGTATGGCGTAGCAGCCACCTTTCCATAGCATCTTATGAACATATGACAGTCTCCTCCCAAACTCGGTTGCTTCCGGGCATCGTATCGCCAAAGCCCTTATCTCTTATCGTAAAAATAGCCGTCTTCGCATCCTCAAATCTGACTCTGAGTCCGATCCTGGTCATGCGGTTGTTCTTGGCAAGGATCGGTGAGATGTCAAGCTTGTACTGCTTCGTCTCGCCCTCAAACACAGGCCTTGCATTCACTACGATCTCAGTATCCCCATCCGGTATCAGGTCAACCTCGGTGTCGACCTCAAACCACGGATATCCGGCCGGTGCGAGCACAACCTCGGTCGGCTTACCGTTCTCATAAACCTCCATCGAAAGCCTCTCGGGCACCATATCAGGCGCAAAAACAACATAGTCCTCGAGCCTTTTTTTCTCTCCAAACTCCTTGGACGCATACGTCGCGCCGCTGACATAGAGGTTTCTTCCGCGGAAAAGGCGCCTTCCGACAGCAAGCCTCGGAAAGACCTCGTCGGCCCACTTAGCCTCGAACCCCTCGCCCGTCATGAACAGAGACGACACGAACTGATTTTTCAGCGCAGTCTTTACTATATTTTCAAAAATTGTCCCTTTCGAGGCTGCCGCGTATCCGGCCTCCTCATCATCCATCTCATCGATAAACTCGATAGAATCAGGGAGCTTCTCCGGCAGTTTTTCGGGCTTACCGACCACGTCAAACGCCTCGGTAAAGTCCTTCTCGGTCACGCCCACCAAAGCCGGCAGGTGCGAACGGTCGATCTTTAGCTGTTCATATAAAAGCCTTTTGCCGTCATAGTCAAAAAGCCCGACATCGTTCGTCCACAGCTCCTTTTTCTGGTAAAGCACGTAGTACATGTAGCTTCTTTTATGATCGATGATGCGGACTCTGTCGTTCTCGAGTCCGATCAAAGAAAGCGATTCATAGATCCTGTCCACAAAATCCTTGTCCATGGATGGAACAGCGATCGTGAGCATTTTTATCTTTTCGCCGGGATAACGAACCCTCGTCATAGCAAGCGTTTTTCTGAAAAAATACGCCAACACTCTCTCTATGCCGACCATCTTCCCGTCGTTCATCACGTCCTCGCCGGTCCTGACCTTCTCAAGGATCCCCGTGATCGGCTCACGCTCGGCGAAGTTCACTGCGGTCTCGATAAGCGCATCCGGATTATCCTCGGACTGGCCAATGAGAACGGGCTCCATCAGCTCACGATCATACACTGCAAGCTGAGTGGTCTCGTCGCACAGATCCATGCCGACTATCAGCGATCTTTCCTCGTCCATATCTTCCTCCATAACCGGATCCTACCTACAGGATCGTAAACAATTCCTTCGACATCTCAAGCTCGGTCGCAAAGGCCTCGCTGAGCTCGTTGTACTTCTCCTCATCGCCGTCGCGTCTGGCCTCGAGCATCGCATTTACCTGCTCAAACAGACTCGCGCCGCCGCTCTTGATATCCTTTTTGCGCAGCTCAAACTGCTTCGAACGCTTGCCGGTCTCCTCCTCGTAGATGTATCCGACCGTCTCCTCGCCCGCAAACAGAAGCACAGATGAGGTAAAAATACCGTCAAACACCTTATCCATAGGCTTTGACTCGTACTCGCTGTTTTTATTCTTGACGAATAAAAATACCCCGTCCGGCGTGCCGCTGTAATACTGCACGAGCACCGGCGTTCTGATCTCAAACGGCACGGTGATCTTGGGCGCAAAATCCTTCATAAACGGAAGGATGCATCCCCTCGCCGCCATATCCTCGAGACTGCTCATGATAAAACCGGTCTCGTTTTCATCGTATTCTTTTTTATCAACAAGCGATTTGAGTGCAGCCAGCACCATCACCGGCTCCTTCTCAAACATCGCCTGTCGGTATATTTTTTCAAAAATCTCCTCGGAGAGCTCGCCGCGTCCGACTACATACTCGTATGCAACCTGCGACAGATAAGCCTTCACGAGCATCCTGTTCTCGCCGTCCTCGAAGTACTCTAAGAACACATCCTCGGTATCCGCCGTGTCTCTTCCGGCAAAAAGAACCTGGCCCAAAAGCCTCTCCCTGACGTTCTCGTAGAACGCGGGGTTATTTTTAATATAGCCCTCGCTGTTCTCGATCTGCATCGTACCGGTGCCCGAACGGTCTTTGGGCATCGAGTCGCGGAAAAGCGAGATCAGCGTGTCCGTCTCTCCCATATAATACTGAAGGAGGTAGTTCAGGATCGGTCTCTCGTGGTGTCCCTTTTCATAGAGAGCGTACGCCCACTTCACGAGGCAGTCGTCGAACTCGTACCCGATCTCTCTGATCCTCTCGACCACAAGCTTGGCCATCTCATCGTCCTTGCAGCCGTTCCTTCCGTATCTTTTGAGCATCTGCGATGCTTTGGCCATCTCACCGCAGCGGATGCAGTCGCTCGCAACCTCTCCGATACGATTTCTCTTGATCGTATTCGGATCGAGATATCTCATCAGCAGGCGCAAGTAGGTGTTCTTGTCATGTTCTTTGACCTGCTCCCTGATATAGTCGTATATACGTAAAAATATCCTGCCGTGGAACGTTTCCCTCAGCTTACCCGTAGCCAGCGCGTGGAAAAGCACATCTGCCTCTGTTACGTCCAAGCGGGGCTTTTTTTCGATACGAGCTGCCAGATGGAATATCAGACTCTCCGGCACATCGATCGGATAGAGGTCGTAGACTTCCATCGGTTTTTTCTCCTCAGGCAGTTCCTCCTCTTCCAC
>ONKC01000155.1 GCA_900318295.1 uncultured Eubacteriales bacterium | reverse complement strand
CTCAGTATCATCTCATCCATTCCGAGTATGGCGTTCATCGGAGTACGAATCTCATGAGACATATTTGCAAGGAAATTACTTTTTGCTTTATTTGCCGTGTCAGCCGCATCCTTTTCGAGCTCAAGCACTTTTCTGTCGTACAGAGCCTTTTGCTCCTCGAGCCTCATCTGCTCCATGCTCTTTGCGTAGTTCTTTTCATTTTTCCTGGCAACAAAGAAGAATATCAGTATCAAAACAGATATAACCGTGCAAATAAGGATGGTCACGAACAGCTGATTGCGGACGCTGCCGTAAAGCTCTGAATTATCCACCACCATGGCAACAGAAAAACCATTCATTATATGATTTACAAATACTGTACTTTCCGTCCCTTCATATGTGAAAGAAAAATCTCCCGAACCGGCATTTTTTATGGCATTAAATAACGCTTTTCCTTCCGCATCTTCTGTAAGATTTTTGCCGTTTTCAGTTTCATCATGGTGTGCTATGATAAGCCCGTCACCGTCGATAACAAGACCGTATTCTTTATTATTTATACTTAATTCTTTTATTATATTCTGTATTCCGCTAAGCTGAACATCCAACGATATTATGTTTTGTTTATCCGGAAGCATCCTGCATACGGATATGATCATATTGCCGGTCTGAGCATCAACATACGGTGGTACAAATGCGACTTTTCCGTCATTCTCTTTTGCGATTCTGTACCAGTCTCTGGTTTTAGGATCATATCCTGCGGGAGGCTCCCACTTAAGCCCGTCCATATAACGGCTCATGATATAACCGTAGATCCCGGTATAGTTTTCATTAAACTGCTCCGCAACATTATTTGTTTCGTTCACAAGAAAGTCCATTATTCTCGCAGGAGTACTTCCGCTGATCAACATATGATGCACCGAATCCGATGTTATCTGAAGCGCGTTTTCAGCAGTGTTTAAGTGGTTCTCGATAAGAGCGGAGACATTTCTCATCTTATCCTCAATGATAGATTTGGAGTTTAGGGCCGCCACATTATATACAAGTTGAGACGTATACACCACCATAACTACAACAAAAACAAATACCAATATAAGTGGGATCAGTATACTGTTCTTTTTTGCTATTTTATCTCTGCGCTGTTCTTTCATATGTACTCCTATTTTTTGAAATACTTATCCGGAACCTTTACCTTTGTCGAACCCATATAGTGACCGGGGTCACCCATTATATATGTATCCTGATAAACAAGGATCACATTGTCTGTTTTTTTACCGGTTTTCGCTTCCGTGTACTGATAACCGTTCCACTCTGAATCCGGTGAGTAAACGCCGAAGTCCTTTGACAGATCTTCGATATCACCAAGCTTACTCTCTCCCAAAATAACTCTCCTTGCATGCTCAGCAAGTCCGGCCGAAGCCACATATCCGTAGGAATTGGTCCAGGTCCCAAACCTTCCTGCACCGCCTTTTTCTACGATAGCTTTTTCAACCTCACTGACGATCTCTTTGAAATCACCGGTTTCCCACGACAGATCCAGATTTAGAGCACCCGGATACCCCATAAGAGGGGAAGGAAGATCAGCTTCGATAAAGTAACCTCCACACTCCAAAAGCTTACTTATCAGAGGCTCAGTATGAGCATCATTTGTGCAAAAATAAGCTGATTTTTGTCCGTATTTATCTACCCACTTGGGAACATTTTTCTTGATAAAGCTTTGCGCACCCGGCACCCCGACATCGGTCGTCGGATCGGGGGCTGTCTCCATTTTAAACTTCATGCCAAACTTTTTACATGCTGCTTTCATGATGGAAACACGTCTTGAAACTGATTCATAAGAAAGATGGCGAGGGAATGATATATGTACAAATGTATCACACCCAAGCTCATGAGCCGTGCGGATCATAAGATATCCGCGTGCTAGAAAGTCACTGTTTACTACAAGATCGGAAACCGGGGCTATATCTGAAAAATCCTCATAGGCCTCTCCGGCAAGGCACAGGATGTCAGGTCTTTTTTGTTTTATCTGACGAAAAGCCTCGCAGGTCCCGTCGACCGCCTGATTTACGATGATAGCCTTCATATCCGGATCCTCTGCCATATTTACTATCGTCTGGATCGTAGTATCAATTTCATCTGCGAAGTTGTCCGGGTATATGGCCAAAGTCACATTGTCCTCGCCGTATTTTTTCTGAAAAGCCTCAGCGCCGCGCCTGTCATCCTCAGACTGAGAGATGGAACCGGTCACGATACCGATATGGAAATCATCCTTCTCTTTGGAAGCATCAGTCTGATCATCATCCTTTGTTTC
>ONKC01000157.1 GCA_900318295.1 uncultured Eubacteriales bacterium | reverse complement strand
CGCCGACACCGACACCGACGGCAACACCGACGGGGACACCGACACCGACACCGACGGCAACACCGACGACAACACCGCCGATTTACACACCGCCGAGTACGACAACACCGCCAGTAGTTACACCGCCGAGCACGACAACACCACCGGTAATCTTCTATACATTCTCACCGGCACCGTCAGAGACGCCTGTGACGATCGTTGAGGAAGAGGTACCGTTGTCAGATGCAGGTCCGGATGAGGTACCGGATAAGGAAGAGAAGTATACACTTATTCCTGAGGATGTGCCTTTGGCAGCTACAGTTCCTGAGACGGGAGATACGATGAATCCGATGATTCCGATCGCAGGAATGGGACTTTCAGTCCTCGCTCTTGTAGGAGTGGTAGTGATCAGGAAAAAGAAGCTGAATAAATAATTCAGGGTAAAGATTTAAGAGGTTCGCGATTTAGGTCGCGGACCTCTTTTTGTATGTATGAACATAAGATGGGACGGTATGCATTAATACAGTAAAGTACTTGATTTTTTGAAAGAGATAGGCTATAATCATATAGTTAAAGATTTAATATGGGTTACTATGTATTTAAGGAGGGAGAAACGATGCTTCGATTGGGTATTGATATTGGTTCGACTACCGTCAAGATCGCTATTCTTGACGAGAATAACCAAATCATCTTCTCTGCCTATGAGAGACATTTTGCAAATATACAGGAAACATTGCGAGATATAATAAATAAGGCTTATGATGAAATGGGTGATAAGGATATCGATCCTATGATCACCGGTTCGGGTGGATTGTCTATCGCAGACCATCTCGATATACCGTTTGTTCAGGAGGTGTTCTCCGTCGCTACTGCGCTGAAGGACTATGCTCCGAAGACAGATGTTGCTATCGAGCTCGGAGGCGAGGATGCAAAGATCATCTACTTTTCAGACGGTATAGAGCAGCGTATGAATGGTATCTGCGCGGGTGGTACAGGCTCATTTATCGATCAGATGGCAAGTCTGTTAAAAACAGACGCTGCCGGACTAAATGAGTACGCAAAAGGTTATCAGGCTATCTATCCGATCGCTGCGAGATGCGGAGTTTTTGCCAAGACTGATATTCAGCCGTTGATCAATGAGGGAGCTGCAAAGGAGGATTTGGCTGCATCCATATTCCAGGCTGTAGTTAATCAGACGATATCAGGTCTTGCCTGCGGCAAACCGATTCGTGGTCACGTGGCATTTTTAGGAGGACCGCTTCACTTCCTTACTGAGCTTAAGGAGAGTTTTATACGTACACTGAAACTGACGGATGAGTATATCATCGAGTGGAGCTGCGATGAATGCGGCGGAAGAAAAGCCTACCACACTTAAAAAGCTATTGGATCTGCTTTCGAGTGAGATCCACCTCCAGTTCGAGGTTGAGAGAATGGAACCGCTTTTCAAAGACCAGGCCGAGTATGATGAGTTTTTGAAAAAACACAGTGAGCATGATGTCATCAAGGGTGATCTGGCAAACTATGAGGGTGACGTTTTCCTCGGTATCGATGCAGGATCGACTACGACGAAGGTTGCCCTGGTAGGAAGTGACGGAGAGCTTCTGTACTCATTCTATGATAATAACAACGGAAGTCCTTTAAAGACGACTATCCGTGCGATAAGAGAGATAAAGGAAAAGCTTCCCGAGAGCGCGCAGATCGTCAGATCTTGCTCGACCGGATACGGAGAGGCCTTGATCAAGTCTGCCCTTATGCTTGACGAGGGCGAGGTTGAGACGGTATCACATTACTATGCGGCGCATTTTTTTGAGCCTGACGTAGACTGTATCCTCGATATCGGCGGACAGGATATGAAGTGCATAAAGATCAAAAATAATTCCGTAGACAGCGTGCAGCTAAATGAGGCATGTTCATCGGGTTGCGGATCTTTTATAGAGACCTTTGCGAGGAGCCTCGGACATGATGTAAAGGACTTCGCAAAAATGGCCCTGTTTGCAGAAAACCCGATAGACCTCGGTTCGAGATGTACCGTGTTCATGAACTCGAAGGTTAAACAGGCACAAAAAGAGGGAGCTACTGTCGAGGATATATCCGCAGGACTTGCTATATCTGTCATTAAAAATGCGCTCCTGAAGGTTATCAAGCTTACCGACCCGAAGGATCTCGGCACAAACGTGGTCGTGCAGGGAGGAACCTTCTACAATGATGCAGTACTTAGGAGCTTTGAGAGAGTGTCCGGATGTAAGGCGGTACGTCCTGATATCGCCGGTATCATGGGAGCCTTCGGTGCAGCCCTGATCGCACGTGAGCACTACGAGGAGGGCGAAGAGACCACGATGCTCTCTCTTGATGATATCATCGATCTCAGATTTGATTCGACGATGTCAAGATGTAAAGGTTGTACGAACCACTGTCTTTTGACCATCAACCGTTTTTCCGGCGGCAGGCAGTTTATCTCGGGTAATCGCTGCGAGAGGGGACTCGGAAAAGAGAGATCAAACAAAGATATACCGAATCTTTATGAATACAAAAATAAAAGACTCTTCACACACTACAAACCGCTTTCTGCCGACCAGGCAGTGAGGGGAAGAGTTGGCATACCCAGAGTTCTTAACATGTATGAGAACTATCCGTTCTGGTTTACATTTTTTACGGAGTTAGGGTATCAGGTGATAGTCTCTCCACCGTCATCGAGAGATATATATTCACTCGGTATCGAGAGTATCCCAAGTGAATCAGAGTGCTACCCGGCGAAGCTCGCACACGGTCATATCATGTGGCTTCTCGCGCAGGGACTTGATTACATTTTCTACCCTTGCGTACCATACGAGAGAAATGAGTTTGAGGGATCGGGTAATCATTACAATTGTCCTATTGTTGCATATTATCCAGAAAACATTGTTAATAATGTTAACGCAATAAAGGATATAGATTTCATTTATGATTTCGTTACATTAGATGATATTCCTAACTTCAAAATAAAGATGAAAGAAATATTATCAAAGCACTTCAAAGGAATAAGCCAAAAGGAAGTCAATAAGGCAGCTGATTGTGCATTTACTGAATAT
>ONKC01000086.1 GCA_900318295.1 uncultured Eubacteriales bacterium | reverse complement strand
TGGGTGCGTGATGTAGAAGGGATAAATGTAGACGACGGTATCAAGGCATCAGGTGGAGCATCTTCGTATCCTTCCTCGCTCGGAACATTTTTGGAAATGATAGACCCGAGCGCCGATGTGATCGAGAAGTCATACAATGATAAAGACATAAAGATGTACACGATAAAGGTTCATTCCCTGAAAAGCTCGGCCAGAATAATCGGAGCGAACGATCTGGCGGCTCTGGCGGAGAAACTTGAGCTTGCCGGAAATGCAAATGATCTCGATACCATAAATGCAAACACGGCTAAGCTGCTTGAAGATCTGAGAGCGTTTAAGGATAAGCTCGCACCTCTTCGCGGTGATGATCAGGCAAAAGATGATGATCTGGAAGCTGTCCCTGAAAATGTTCTTAAGGATGCATATCATGCATTGAAAGAGATCATCCCACAGATGGATTACGATTCGGTGGATATGATAATTACAGAATTAAAAGGATACAAACTTCCTGAGAAGGACAAGGATAAACTTGATCAACTGGCTCTTTTACTAAAGCAGTATGATTGGGAAAAAATGGAGCAGTTGATAATGTCTTGAGGCCGGATGGACGGCAAGGAGGGTATAGATGTTAAAGAAAAATAAGACCATCATAGCTTCGGAGAACGAAACATTTTTGGTCCGAACCCTGGAAAAAAAGATCAGTGATGCCGACGTAAGCTGTGAGTTTGTGCACTGGAAGGTGAACGATCTGAACGCTCATCTCGATGATGTCGAACTGGTCATAGTTTACATGGAGGATGGTGAACGTCCGACTGACAGTGTTACACATTTTATGAGCGATCGTTTGATGGATGAGGGGAAACAGGTTATCCTTATCGGTGAGAAAAATGATCTGCAGCTGTTGGAAGGAAAACTCCCGAAGGATTTGATCTTTAAATCTTTTGAACGTCCTGTTGACCATGCGGCGTTTATTGATTCCGTAAATGACTTCTTTCAGAAGGTAGAGGACGGAGACTTTAAAAAGAGCATCCTTGTGGTCGATGATGATCCCAATTTTCTGAACCTTATCCGCGAGTGGCTGACGGGAACATATAAAGTGACCATGGTAAACTCCGGCCTTCAGGCGATCAAGTATCTCGGCAAGAATAAAGTAGACTTGATCCTTCTTGACCATGAGATGCCTGTAACAAGCGGTCCTCAGGTTTTGGAAATGCTCAGAAGCGATGACGAAACCAAAGGTATACCCGTTATGTTTTTGACCGGAAAAAGCGATAAAGAAAGCGTTATGGCAGTGGTTGCGTTGAAGCCGGAGGGATATTTTTTAAAGACGATAGAAAGAGAAGAGCTTTTGAAAAATCTCGCTAAATTCTTTACCTTAAATAAGCAATAAAATTACTATAAAATATTAGAGTTTAGGAGTGCATGTTATGTATGATCTGATCATAAATCATCAGTTAAATATCATGCTTGCATTGAGCGGAGCCTGTGGCATCTGCGTTGTTTTTGTACTCCTTTCCAAAGCGATTTCCGAATCAAAAAAAAGATCTTTGTTTTTGATCGAGCTTTGTGCTATGTTTCTGCTTTTGGTTGATATCGGAGCAACGATGTATGACGGAGATACCAGCGTTACAGGGTACTGGATGGTCAGGATCTGCAACTTCTTTGTTTTTATTTTGACTCTTTCGATCATATATTTCTTCAACATGTATCTCAGAGATGTTTTTACGGATAATGAAGATATACTTGTCGTACCTAAAAGACTGAGGGTGACGGCGGCCATGTATTATGTCGGAATTGTGATGATAATTATAGCGCAGTTTACCGACCTGTATTATTACTTTGATGAGACCAATAAATACGTCAGGGCATCGGGGTATTTTATCAGTTATATTTTCCCGATCGTTATTCCTATCATCCAGCTTTCCTTTGTCATCCAGTATTATAAAAAGCTTCACTCCGGGGTGCGTCGCTCACTGCTTCTTTTTCCGTTGATCCCGATCGCAGCGGCTGTGATCCAGGTTATCTTTTACGGAGTCAATCTAGTGGATATGTCCATAGCATGTATGGCTATTCAGCTATATTTATATGCACTTTTGGATGTAAATAAAACACTGGATGAGACTCATAAGGTAGAGGTTGAGCTCATCAAAAATGAAGAGAAGGCGCTGTACGGATTGTTCAGACAGGTGGTAACGGCGTTTGCAAGTGCCATTGATGCGAAGGATGAAAACACAAAAGGACATGCGACAAGAGTTGCCGATTATGCAAAAAAGATCTCACAGATTTCCGGGAAATCAAATGAAGAATGTGAAGCGGCTTACTTTACCGGACTTTTACACGATGTAGGAAAAATATCACTGCCCGATAAGCTGCTTAAAAAAAGAGACGATCTTACTGAGGATGAAAGAGTTATATTTGACGGACACGTTACCCGTGGTAAGGAGATTCTTGAACAGATCACGGAGTTCAGAATAGTGGCGGTTGCTGATGTTTATGCTGAGATGTCATCTATCAGAAAGGACAGAGAGCCACTGCCGCAGCAGATCATCCGCGAGGAGATCGTAAAGATGACCGGGAAGCGGCTCGATCCGACATATACAAAAGCTTTGATAGAGATGATCGATACCGATACGGATTATATGCTCAGAGAGCATCATGAATCAGAGACAAATGAGCTTGAAAAAGAAATAGAATGTAGTGAGTACAGAAGCAGATATACAAAGGGTATTCTTATCGATGAGAATGTCAGAAAGATTACCTTTAAGTATGAAGATATTAGAAAAGCGGATACCGAGTTTTCCGCGCCTGCGATCATTCTTTATGATTCGCTTGACGGAAGGATCCATACTACCCAGAGATCGATAGAGATAAACAATTATCAGGAGTACGGAGAAGCATGGTTCGACGGACATGCGATCAATACCAGAGCCAGAAACATGAAGATGGAGACTTCGGTGGACGGAACCTTTTCGGCAACCAAGGTCGGAGCATCCGGACACTTTGCTGATGTATGGTCTGCTATTCTTGCCGATGTGTCATCCGAAGAAGGAGAGTATATCATAGAGGTTGCAAGAGTCAAAGACCATATGCGTATGCGTATGATATGTGAGGAGCTTCAAACCGATATGATAGTATCGCTTCCGGACAGCTCAGGCTCTATGTATGTATCTGTCACCGGAGAACACTGCCATATATCTGATATCACTGCGGATACGATCGGTGTTGCGATAAGGGAAGGAGATATTCCTCGAATATCCGATGAAGTGACCTATATAGACCGTATGGTCGGCGATGTTCCGAACATCCAGATCGACAGCTACTTCTCCGAAGCTACGGACGGTATGAGTATATCCGACGGAATGGAGATCAAGTTCCACACCATGACGCTTCCTGCGGCAAATCTGGTTTGGAACTGTCCGTTCTTGGTATTTTTCAAATCAGATGATCATGTGGTACACGGTACGAATTATGAGGAGCTTGCGATCGTTCGACTTGACGGAGAGGTCGTGGAGAGCGGCGGAAGTGCCAGAAGTGAGACGGAAACCAAAAAGAATGACAGCTTTGAGAGCTGGGATAAGTGGAAAGAGGTTAATAAAAAAGGATATGAGTGTCATGTGACGATGCGGCGCAAGCACAATCGTATCATCATGCACACGGAAAACGGCGGTATAGATGTAAAGAGCACTATCTACATGCAGGATAAGGAAGAGGATATCCTGATAGCGATCACCGGAGATCAGTGTGCGCTGACAGATATCAGATTCATAGCCTAGTGTGTGCGGAAAGCTTAAATAAGCGTTGATTTTTCAGAGGAAACATGTTACAATTAATTAATCAAAGGAAAGGCGGGTCACTATGTCAGAGATTTTTATTGGGATAGGAGTTGTCGTAGGGATCGCGATCATCGCGGTTATCGTTGTTGCATCGGTTGTTTCATCGGTGATCGGCGGAGCTGTGAAGGATACTATCGACGACGAATGATGGTTGAAACTGAGGGAGCCGTTTTATTTTCGGCTCCCGTTTTATGATTAGAGAGGTGCAAAATGGCAAAAAAGCTTGAAGATTATGTAAGAAGTATTCCGGATTTTCCGGAGCCCGGGATCATTTTTCGTGATATAACTACCGTGTTACAGGATGCGGAAGGATTTCATCTGGCGATAGATGAGCTCTTAAAGCTTCTTGACGGAGTGGATATTGATGTGGTAGTGGGAGCGGAGAGCCGCGGCTTTATCTTTGGAGCACCGCTTGCATATGCTCTGAACAAGCCGTTTGTCCTTGTCAGAAAAAAGGGCAAGCTTCCGTGCGAGACCATCGAGCAGGAGTATGAGCTTGAGTATGGCTCCGCTATCGTGGAGATGCATAAGGATGCTATCACAAAAGGCCAGAGGGTTGTCGTAGTGGATGACCTTATCGCGACGGGCGGAACGATAAAAGCCTCCATAGATCTCGTGGAGAGACTCGGAGGAGAGGTAGTAAAAGCTATATTCCTTATCGAGCTTGCCGGGCTTGAGGGAAGGAAAAAGCTTGACGGCTATGATGTTGATGCCGTGATCAAATACGAAGGAAAATAATGTAATTTATAATGAACGATAATGAGATAATAAAGCGCTATGGTTCTGATCTTGTCGAGATGACATATACTCTTCTTAGTCATGCCGGGCTTTCAGAGGAGATCGGTGACAGAGATTTGCGTGTAGGTATCAAACCGAATCTCGTAACCCCGACTCCTGCAAGCTTTGGCGCGACCACTCATCCGGAAATAGTCGAGGGGATCATCAAATATCTTCAGGATAACAGTTTTAAAAATATAACCGTACTGGAAGGCTCATGGGTCGGAGACAAGACCTCTGAGGCCTATATTAATTGTGGTTATAAATCACTTGTTGAAAAGTATGATGTAAAGTTTATCGATACTCAAAAGGATCACTTCCATGAAAAGGATTGTGCCGGGATGGAGCTTTCCATATGTGATTCGGTTGATGATATAGACTATATGATAAATGTTCCGGTGCTCAAGGGGCATTGTCAGACGAAAATGACCTGTGCGCTCAAAAACATGAAGGGCCTTATCCCCAATTCCGAAAAAAGGAAGTTTCACACTATGGGCCTTCACAAGCCTATCGCTCATCTTTCACAGGGGATACATCAGGATTTTGTGGTGGTAGATCATATATGCGGAGACCCGAACTTTGAAGAGGGAGGAAACCCGCTTCAGACTGACTGTGTGATGGTGTGTAAAGACCCGGTTCTCATCGACAGCTATGCATGTTCGGTTTTGGGACTGTCTGCAGAGGATGTACCTTATGTAGGTATGGCAGAGAAACTCGGCAGCGGCAGTACGGACCTGTCAAAGGCAGTGATAAGGATACTGAATGAAAACGGTGAGGTGATAAAGGAGTTTTTTGCCGATAAAAATGATCCGTACGAAAAGATCTTTACGCATCGGGATATTTCTTTGGATATATCCGTAGATGTGGATGAGTGTGATTCGTGCAGTGCCTGCTTTGCAAGCTTTACGTCAGCTTTGTATCGCATGAAGGATGAGGGAGAGTGGAAGAGCGGATGCCTTCCGAGAATCTCCATAGGACAGGGGCATAAAGGGAAAACCGGGGCATACGGAATCGGTAATTGTTGCAAGGAATTTGATAATTATATAAAGGGATGTCCTCCGAGAGAAGAGGATATATATCATCAGCTGGGAGAATGGATGGAAAAATCAACGTAAATCCAAACATTTTTGATTGATTTTTGGATGCGTTTATGTTATTATCTTATTTAATTCGTAAAAATAGGAGGACGATATGGCTTTATTGGAAGATTGGCGTGATTACGCATATAGTGAGGAAATGCAGACTACAAAGAAAGGACAGGAGTTCTGGCAGAAGTATTTTGACCTTGAAAAAGGTATCTATGAGAAGCTCCTTTCCGATCCGAAGGAGGTTGTGAGCGGTACTGTTAAGGAGCTTGCAGATAAATACGAGGTGCCTCTTTCGATGATGGTCGGCTTTCTTGACGGTATCAATGACAGCTTGAAGACTCCCAATCCGATCGAGGAGATGGAAGAGGATACAAAGGTATCCCTGGATATCGATCTGGAGAGTCTGTATAAAAATATGGTCGATTGCAATGCAGAGTGGCTTTATAATCTGCCTCAGTGGGAGTCTATTTTTGATGAGGACAAACGCAAGGAGCTTTACAAAGAGCAGAAGAAGTCCGGTACGATCATAAAGGAAGATCGCAAGATCGGAAGAAATGATCCGTGTCCTTGCGGCTCCGGCAAAAAGTATAAGCAGTGTTGTGGCAGGAACTGATATGTATCAGGTTATAGCAACTGACGGACGAGCAAAGTCAGCGCACTTCGAGACGCCGCACGGCGTGATCGAGACGCCGGTCTTTATGAATGTAGGGACGGTGGCGGCGATCAAGGGAGCTGTTTCATCGATAGACCTTGACGAGATCGGCACGCAGGTGGAGCTTTGCAATACCTACCATCTTCACCTAAGACCCGGTGATCAGGTGGTAAAGGAACTCGGTGGGCTTCAGAGGTTTATGAACTGGCAAAAGCCGATACTTACCGACTCCGGCGGCTTTCAGGTTTTTTCGCTTGCGAGTATGCGAAAGATCAAAGAAGAGGGAGTTGAGTTCAGATCGCATATCGACGGTCACCGCATTTTTATGGGACCTGAGGAGAGTATGCAGATCCAGTCAAACCTCGGATCGACGATAGCTATGGCTTTTGATGAATGTCCGGCTTCTACCGCCGAGAGAGATTACATCAAGCAGTCGGTCGACAGGACTACGAGATGGCTTCACAGATGTAAAGCTGAGATGGAAAGACTGAACGCGCTTCCCGATACGATAAATAAAGAACAGATGCTCTTTGGTATCAACCAGGGCGGAGTTCATGAGGATATCCGTATCGAGAATGCAAAAGAGATTGCTGAGCTTGATCTGACGGGATACGCACTCGGTGGACTCGCAGTCGGTGAGACACACGAGGAGATGTACCATATTCTGGATGTGACGGTGCCTCACCTTCCACAGGATAAACCTGTCTATCTGATGGGAGTCGGAACCCCGGCAAACATCTTAGAGGCGATAGACAGAGGAGTGGACTTTTTCGACTGTGTATATCCGAGCAGGAACGGACGTCACGGGCATGCATATACCAACCATGGAAAAATGAACCTTAACAACGCATGCTATGAAAAGGATGATCGTCCGATCGAAGAAGGTTGTCAGTGTCCGACATGCAGGCACCACTCGAGGGCTTATATCAGGCATCTGTTAAAAAGCGGAGAGATGCTGGGACTGAGGCTTTTAGTCTTGCACAATCTGTACTTTTATAATACAATGATGGTTGAAGCGCGTACCGCCATAAGAGAGGGACGATACGCTTCATATAAAAAAGAAAAGCTTTTAAAAATGGAAGGAGTTTAGAAATGAACGGTTCAACACTTGGAATTATTGCACTTTATGTGGTTATCATCGCGGCATTTTACTTTATCGCGATCCGCCCGAACAAAAAGAGGGAGAGAGAGCATGCGGCTCTGATGAACTCAGTCGCAGTAGGTGACTCTATCCTCACGACAAGCGGTTTTTACGGAGTAGTTATAGACATCCCGAGTGACGATGTGATCATCGTGGAGTTCGGAAGCAATAAAAACTGTCGTATTCCGATGCAGAAGAGTGCCATCGTAGAGGTTGAGAAGGAAAACGAGGAGTAAAAAGCATGAAAATCCTGGTTACCGGCGGGACCGGTTATATAGGATCACACACCTGCGTCGAGCTGATAAACAAAGGCTTCGAGGTTGTTATTTTTGATAACCTTTTTAATTCAAAGCTTGATGTGGTCGACAGAATAGAAAAGATAACGGGAGTACGTCCTCAGTTTTACAGAGCGGATCTTCTTGATGAGGACAGTATGCGCCCGTGCTTTGAGGAGCACAAGTTTGATGCGGTTATCCACTTCGCCGGACTGAAGGCAGTCGGCGAGTCTGTGGAGAAGCCGCTTCTTTACTATGAGAACAATATAGCCGGGACGATAAACCTTTGTAAGCTGATGAATGAGTACGGATGCAAGCGTATCATCTTCAGTTCGTCGGCGACTGTCTACGGTGATCCGGCGCAGATCCCCATCACGGAGGAGTGTCCGAAGGGGACCTGCACAAACCCATACGGCTGGACCAAGTCGATGCTTGAGCAGGTGCTATCGGATCTGTATCGGGCTGATGATGAGTGGAGTGTCGTGCTTTTGCGCTACTTCAATCCGATCGGTGCGCACGAGTCGGGGCTTATCGGTGAGAGCCCGAACGGTATACCAAACAATCTCATGCCTTATATCATGCAGGTTGCAGTGGGTAAGCTTCCTGAGCTGGGTGTGTTTGGTGATGATTATGACACACCGGACGGAACGGGAGTCAGGGACTATATTCACGTGGTCGACTTGGCAAGAGGTCATGTGAATGCGATTGACAAGGTTACTTCTACGACCGGTGTGAACATATACAATCTCGGCACCGGAAACGGTTACTCGGTTCTAGATATCGTGAAGGCCTTTGAGGCGGCGAATGATATCAAGATACCATATCAGATCAAGCCTCGCAGAGCCGGAGATATAGCTACTTGCTATGCGGATCCAAGCAAGGCTAAGTCAGAACTGGGTTGGGAAGCAGAACTCGACCTCCAAAAGATGTGTGAGGACTCGTGGAACTTCGCTAAAGTCAGTTTTACTTAAGAACAAAAGCCGGCGCGCTGATGTTTGCAAATCTTTTTGACTCGCGCAGTGGAAGCGCTCTCAAAAAGATTTCAAACGCCGCGCCGGCATGTGCATATGCAACTGTTGGTTAAGAATCAAGCAGGAGCGGCGTCTGCAAACATTTTGAGAGCTCTTTATATGGGCGAGTCAAAATGTTTGTCAGACAACAGCGCTCCTGCGTAAGCATTAAAGGAGGTTTATTACATGAGCAAAGAGATCATCGAAAACGGTAACGCCATATTAGGTGTCGAGTTTGGCTCGACCCGAATCAAGGCTGTGCTTATCGACGAGGAAACCAAGGTTTTGGCGACCGGCGATCACGAATGGGAGAACCAATATGAAAACGGTATCTGGACCTACTCCCTCGACGCGATCTGGAACGGTCTTCAGGATGCATATCGCAACCTGGCAGCCGACGTAAAGGAGAAGTACGGAACAGAGATCAAGACTTTGAAGGCACTCGGATTCTCTGCTATGATGCATGGATATATGGCCTTTGATTCATCAGATGAGCTTTTGGTTCCGTTCCGTACCTGGAGAAACTCGATCACGGGTGAGGCAGCGGGACGTCTTACAGACCTCTTTAATTTCAATATCCCTGAGAGATGGTCTATATCACACCTCTATCAGGCGATACTCAACAAAGAAGATCATATCGACAGGATCAAGTTCCAGACGACACTGGCGGGCTACATCCACTGGAAGCTGTCCGGTGAGAAGGTTCTCGGTGTCGGTGAGGCTTCGGGTATGTTCCCGATCGATCCTGCTACGGGACAGTTTGACAAGGATATGGTTGAGAAGTTCGATGGACTCCTCGAGAACAACGGGCTTCCTTACAAACTGCTTGATATTTTTCCGAAGGTACTCACGGCAGGAGAGAATGCAGGAACACTCACGGAGGAGGGCGCGAAGCTTTTGGATCCTACAGGGGCTCTTCAGGCCGGCGTGCCGATGTGTCCGCCGGAGGGTGATGCCGGAACCGGTATGACCGCGACCAATTCTGTGCGTCAGCGTACGGGTAACGTGTCCGCCGGAACCAGCGTGTTCTCTATGGTCGTTATGGAGAAAAACCTGAACAAGGTTCATCCTGAGATAGATATCGTGACTACGCCGGACGGAAGTGCTGTAGCGATGGTTCACTGCAATAACTGTACTTCCGATCTGAATGCGTGGGTGGGACTCTTCAAGGAGTTCGCTGATGCGATCGGTGCGGATGCTGATATGGGAAAAATATTCGGAACGCTCTATAACGGAGCACTCGAAGGAGACGCAGACGGTGGTGACATCCTCGCGTACAACTATCTGTCAGGTGAGAATATCACCGGCCTTTCCGAGGGGCGTCCGATGGTTATCCGTACACCGAACAGCCGCTGGAACTTAAAGAACTTTATGAGAGTTCATCTTTACTCCGCATTTGCTACGCTGAAGATCGGAAACGATATCCTGTTTAAGGAGGAGGGAGTCGAGGCTGACAAGATCTACGGTCACGGCGGCATATTCAAGACGAAGGGCGTGGCTCAGCAGATCCTCGCGGATGCTTTAAACACACCGATCTCCGTAATGGATACAGCCGGAGAGGGCGGTGCCTGGGGTATCGCGGTGCTCGCGGCATACATGGTTCTTAAGGGCAGCGGTGAATCGCTCGCTGATTA
>ONKC01000072.1 GCA_900318295.1 uncultured Eubacteriales bacterium | reverse complement strand
TTACTGTCCTTATAAACATCAAAAAACAGCTGTGTTGTATTCAATATTTTATTGATCGCGTGAACCGAATGCTTCCCTCTTATTATAGGAAAAAATGCCACGGTATCCAGGATGAATAAGAACGGACAGGTGACACGGAAAAAGTTCCCCATCATCAGATCCGTCGCCCATGCAGCCTGAAGTTCCGACAAAACATCAAAGATATAAAAAGCATCCCTTCCCGCTTTTTCGATCTCATTGTGAATCTCAACAGTGAAGGTTTCAAATCTGTGTGACAAAGGGACCTGTATGGTCTTCACCTCCGGACGGTCCTTGATCAATGGCGGATGACTTGCAAAGCGGAAGTAAATGATATTTCTTTTGTCCCGTATCGCCTGCTCCAAATAAGGTTCCATAAAGTAGCGAAAATCATCAAGCTCCGAAACGCGCCAAACCACGTTATCTCCAAGCCTGATATTATCAAGAGCCTTATCCATCTCCGGGATTCCCGACTCTATTCTGTCAAACGCTGCCATATTATCCCTCCTTATCCCAATAAAAAAAGGCAACGGCATTCAGTTACGAACGCCGTTGCCCGCACATTCAGAATAACATAATACCGGTTTACTGTCAAGAAAAAGTATCGCTTTTATCATGCCCAAACAGCCTACAGAATACAAAAGCTTTTTAAAAATCAGGATCTTCTCTATTGACAAAATGATAGAAGATATGATAATATGTCCTACGGTTAGATATATCTAACCGTAGGAAGATTTACCTAACATTTCACTTAATAGTATTCTGATCAACTATTTATAAGGAGGCGAACCAAATGAAAAAACGCGGAATACTGTCTTGGATCCTGGAGTTTGCAGGCAGAAAGAAGGTTTATTTCGGCGGAAGCGTGCTGCTTGCCATTTTCGGTGTAGCAGCTTCTTTTATCCCTTACCTTATCATCACTGATATAGTGAAGGAGCTTCTGGCAGGGAATAAAGACTGGAACTACTACTTTAATCAAGTACTTTTGATGGGTATTCTATGGATCGTAAGACTGACACTTCACTCTTTTTCAACATCCTTGTCACATGTTGCAACCTTTACTGTTCTGGCCGGCATCAGAACTCAGCTTTGTGAAAAGCTGTCGAAGATCCCTCTTGGATCGGTGCTCGATGATAACAGCGGAAGCTATAAAAATATCATCGTAGAGAGAGTCGATTCGATAGAGACCACTCTGGCACATATCGTCCCGGAGTTTACGGCAAACCTGCTGCTTCCGATCGTGATGTTTATCTATATCATCATAATCGACTGGCGTCTGGGTCTGGCTAACCTTGTCGGTGCTGTGATCGGACTGGTATTTATGATAGTAATGTTTGCCAAAAGTAAAGGCGGATACGAGCTGTCTGTAGAAAAAACAAAAAGACTTAATGACACCGCTGTCGAGTACATCAACGGTATCGAGGTCATCAAAGCATTCGGTAAGACCGGAAGCTCATATGAGAAGTTTGTTACGGCAGCGAGAGAAGGTGCGGATGTTTTCATCAACTGGATGAGAAGATGCATATGGCCACAGTCGGGTATGATGTCATTTTTACCGGCAACCTTTTTGGGAGTTCTGCCCATCGGTTTGCTGCTTGTCAGATCGGGCCAGCTCTCACCGGTCGGCTTCATCACAGGGATCATCCTTTCTGCCGGCCTCATAACACCTCTAATAGTCGCTTTTTCATACACAGACGACCTGTTAAAGATCAATACGATCTTCGGTGAGGTTACTGAGATACTCGAGCGAAAGGATATGGAAAGACCGTCAGAGCTCAAAGCACAACCTAAAAACTCAGATATCGTCCTTAAGAATGTCAGATTTACTTATAAAAATGACGAGGTACTGCATGGCATAAATATGGAGATTAAGCAGGGCGAGGTTGCTGCTATAGTCGGACCTTCCGGCTCGGGAAAAAGCACGATCGCAAGGCTTATAGATTCTTTGTGGGATCCGGATTCGGGTTCTGTCACATATGGCGGAGTCGATGTAAAGGACATACCTCTTGAGTACTATATGGGTCAGATTTCATATGTGGCCCAGGACAACTATCTCTTTGATATGTCCGTAAAGGAAAACATAAGGCTCGGACGTGCAGGCGCCACAGATGCGGACGTGATCAATGCTGCAAAAGCGACAGGCTGTCATGACTTTATCCTCGGATTGGAGAACGGATATGATACCATAGTCGGCGGAGCAGGCGGTCATCTGTCCGGCGGAGAGCGCCAAAGAATATGCATCGCAAGAGCTATGCTAAAGGATGCGCCCGTCGTGATACTCGACGAAGCCACCGCCTATACAGATCCTGAAAATGAGGCTTTGGTGCAGGAGGGTGTCGCCAGACTCGTAAAGGATAAAACTCTGATCGTGATAGCTCACAGGCTTTCAACCATAGTTGATGCGGACAAGATTTTTGTTATCAACAACGGAAATGTCGAAGCATCCGGAACACAGGACGAGCTTTTAAGTTCATGTAGTCTTTATAAAAATATGTGGGCCGCTCATATCTCTTCAAAGGATGAAGACACCGAATCTACATCCGATGATATGTTCGGAAAGGAGGCCGTAAATGTTTAAAATGCTAAAAAAGTTCTTTGATTTTTGCAGTCAAAAGAACAGAAATAAATTCTACAAATCAGTTGTACTCGGAGTGTTTGATGCTTTGTTTGCAGCTATGAAAATACCCGCTGCTTTCTTTGCGATCAAGGCGATCATAGAAAACCGTATTGACGATAAATCTATCATGGTGGTTATCGGATTTATGCTGGTAAGCACGCTTGGCAAAATGGTTATTAATCGTTTCTCAATGATGTTGCAGACTGAAGGCGGATATGATACTTGTGCATCTAAACGTATGGAGATCGGTGAGCATCTGCGCTACCTTCCGATGGGATTTTTCAACGACTCCAGTCTCGGACATATCACATCCGTTACGACAAATACTATGGAGCAGGTCGGAGATATCGCCACCCGTGCGGTCATGATGGTACTCCAGGGCGGTATAACCACGATAGTTGTTGCGACATTTATGTTCTTCTTTGATGTTCGTATCGGGTTGATCTCACTGGCGGGTATCGGTGTATTTTTACTGGTTAATATCTTTACAAACGGAAGCGTCGCGAGAGTCGCAGGGGAGAAGATCGCTGCGGATAAAGAGATCGTCGGCGTGATACTTGAATACATACAGGGAATATCAGAGATCAGAAACTACAACATAATCAGTCAGAATAAGTCGAAGCTTTCGAAGTCCATCGAGAGAAAAAGACGTGCTGATATAAGTGCAGAACTCGCGGCAATCCCTGCTGTCGGTGTTCAGATGATCATCAGCAAGCTGGCCGGCGTCGTGATAGCAGGAGCATCTATTTACTTTTATCTGAACGGAACTATGGATCTGATCTATACTATCACCATGCTGCTTTGCTCGTTTATGGTTTTCGAATCGCTCGACAGCGCCGGCATCTACACCGCACTTCTGCGCGTCATCGGCAAGGGCGTGGATATGGCAAATGAGATCCTTGATACTCCTCAGATGGATATCGACGGCGAGAACATCACTCCCGCAAACAGAGATATCAGCCTTGAGAATGTAAGCTTCGCTTATGAAAACAGAAAGATCATCGATAATGTTTCTCTTGATATCAAAGAAAATACGACAACGGCGATCGTAGGTCCTTCGGGCGGAGGAAAAACCACGATCACATCGCTGATCGCCAGATTTTGGGATGTCAACGAGGGAAGCGTTACTCTCGGCGGCAGAAATGTAAAGGATTACAGTTTTGATTCGCTGATGGAAAACTTCAGCTTTGTTTTCCAGCGCGTTTATCTTTTCGAGGATACCATAGCAAACAACATCCGTTTCGGAAAGCCCGAGGCAGGTATCGAAGAGGTTATCGAAGCGGCAAAAAAAGCGGCGTGCCATGACTTCATCATGAAGCTCCCAAACGGATATGATACTATAGTCGGCGAGGGCGGCGCATCACTGTCCGGAGGTGAAAAACAGAGGATAGCAATCGCTCGCGCCATCATGAAAAATGCGCCGATAATCGTCCTTGATGAGGCAACCGCAAACGTGGATCCGGAGAATGAAAAAGAACTTACACAGGCGATAGAAAACCTGACCAAGCAAAAGACGATAATCATGATCGCTCACAGACTAAAGACCGTGAGAAACGCCGATCAGATCGTCGTAGTGGATCAGGGCAAGATAGTACAAAAAGGAAAGCACGATGAGCTGATGAAGCAAGACGGAATCTATAAGAACTTTATTGTCGGACGTAGGCAGGCAGTGAGCTGGAAGCTGTCGTAATTATAAAGAGTGTAGGCTTAAATGCCTACACTCTTTTTTTAAGTGAGGTATCGGGGACTCGAACCCCGGACAACTTGATTAAAAGTCAAGTGCTCTACCACCTGAGCTAATACCCCATATTCACTTTTTTGACTATTCCGATACCTCAGAGGTATCGGGGACTCTGAACCCAAGTCGATCCTTCGGATCGACATGACAACATTGATTAAAAGTCAAGTGCTCTACCACCTGAGCTAATACCCCATCGTCACTTTCCAGCGACCTGTATAGTTTACCAAAAATGGGCTGTTCTGTCAAGCGATTTTTCGAAAAGTCGTTATTTTCCTTTGATATTCACCATCAAATACTCCGATTTTGTCCCTGTTTTAAACTTTATGGCCCAGTCTGCGATGCCTGAGGTCACGATAAAATCGGTGTTTTCTCTCTGTTCATAGCCGTAGATCGCATCGTTTATTCCGAACCACAGTCCGAAGTATGTGACCGGGAGGAGCTGTCCTCCATGCGTATGCCCTGATACTACGAGGTCAGCCACCGTCTGTGCCTCCGCATCGTAGTCGTTTGGCTCGTGATCCATCACGATGATGTACTTGCTCTGATACACTCCCTCTAGAAGCTCTGACAGCTCTTTTCTGTCTCTCATGGTCGAGCTGTCCTTTCGCCCGACGATCACGAGATCATCGACCACTTCGACGTCATCCACCATGATGTGTACGTTGTTCTTCCTTAATTCGCTTTCTAGATCCTCTGCAGAAAACCCACGGTGCTCCGAACCATAGTAACCTTTATCATGGTTTCCGTAGGAGAACCAGACTCCGTACTTTGGCTTCATTTTTCCGAGCGCAGCACAGCTTTCTATCATATCCTCCCTGGTCGTATCATCGTCGACATAATCTCCGGGGATAAGCACGATATCAGGGTTTCCGGCCATGATCGTGTCCATATGCTTTGCAAATCCCTCTCCTCCGAATGTCGCGCCTATATGCGAATCCGCAAAAACAGCGACCTTCAGTTGACCGATCTGCTTGTCCGTAGACAGCATATAATCTGTCTGCCATACGTTGTTGCAAAGATAATAGCCTACGCTTAAATAAACTATAGATACTGCGATAGCTCCCCATCCCTGCCAGTATATCTTAAACTCTTTTTTTGTGAGCTTTTTTATGATACGCATGATGAGCGCACCGAGTAAAAAGAATGCAACCACATGCAGCATTATTATCACTGCATTTACCGCATTTAAGGTAAATCCTGAGATGAGTATACCCACTATGACTATCGATAATGAGATCAATCTTCTCGGCCATTTTTTATCCTTTGATAGCTTTCTTATGATCCCGAAGTGCCCGATCGCTGCCGATATATAGATAACTCCCAGCGCAAACGCGACCATAACAGCAATTATTATTAGCATCCAATACCACATGAAACTTCTGCCTTTCTAACTCCCAAATTATATACATTTTTGCTGATCACAATTCGATTCCATTTTTTTTGCACAGCTCCCTCGCTGATTCAACCGAATCCACACCCGTCGCATTTTTGATAGGTGCAAACTCGTACTCCCTTATAACCTCATAAGGAAGGCAGGAATCAAGCTGGTGGATCATATCTAGTACCAGCTGCTCAAACTTGTAGCCATTTGGTTCTTCGGGCTTTATAAGCGCACCGTTTTCATCGATATACGGTATCTTTTTTTCTACTATATGATATGACATGGTGTTATTTGCAACCGCCTTAAGCTCAGGAACGTGGAACAGATAGTTCAGGATCACTCCGTAGTTGTACGCAGGCTCACCCGACTCATCCTTCGCATCCATCATTTCCTTTGACAGCTCATAATACTCTACTATAGACGGCTTGCCGTCCTCAAGACACATCACTCCGACCTTCTCATCCGGAGCGGCTTTTTTTACAACCTTTGCCCCCACAGACACTCCGGCCTGAACCGTCGCTCCGACGAAGCACGGATCGCATATCCTTTGTAATACGTTATCCACACCAAAGATATCAATCCACTCTATACCCTCATCGTCAAGGATTCTGTCAAGTCCGGCACGTACCATCGAAGAATACCAACCGGCATTTCCGTTCGGCGATGTCGAGATCCGATCCTTTTCTTCCATATACAATTTACCATTATAGTCGCACGCGGGAGCCATATCCTGTTTAAAGAAAACGACCTTATCTTCCTTATATCCGAAGTAATTTTTTTCTTTTAAAAATGCCACGGTAGACTCATGATTTTTCTCACTTGTCATGATAAAAAGTCTGATCCATGTATCTGTCTCACGTACGACATCAAGCAGGTTTTCAATCACTCTCTGAAAAATATAAACGTCTTTTGTAAGTCCTATATTATACATGCCTTTAGGGTTGTCGGAGCCAAGTCTCGTACCCATCCCGCCGGCCAAAAGAAGTGCAGCTGTTTTTCCTTCTTTTATTGCCTTTACTCCGGCATCATAAAACTCCTTTTCGCGACGGACTATCTCCTCTCTTTGCATCGCTTTAAGAGGCGAAAAAGTTCCTCTCTTCGCGCTTTTTCCGGCCTGATCGATATGATCCAGTACGGAAAGATCTGTCTCATCTATCTGCGAAAGGAGCGCCTTTTGTCCTTTTTCATCCAGCTCATCAAAAAACTTTAGAACATGGTCCTGCCCGTACTTACTCAGCTTTTCTGCCGCCTGCGTTTTATTCATGACTTACAACCTCCTTTTATCCGGATGTTTTGAGCTATAGCTCAACTGATTAGTATTCATTCAAATGTTGATTTTATCCTTCCGACATCTCTTAAAACAAAGCTTTGATACATGCATTGTTTGGCTTGAAATCTATACCAAGCTTCTTTTTTGTAGCCTTATCCGCAAGGTCATACCATTTTTTTCCTATCTTCACATAAGACTGGCCTCCACCTATCTTCGGGAGATACTTGACAAAACCGTCGGACCATTTTTCTCCTTCCACGGGAGCCTCCTTATCATAGGTGATCTCGATTCGGTAATCCTTTACCTCGACGGCCTCCTTGAGCGGTACAGTGTAATATCCGCGTGCGTTGAAGGTCTGCGCCTGCTCGGCTAAAAGCTTATCGGTCTTTTCATCAAATACCTTTATCTCCACGCTCTCGCCGTCACTCGGAACAAATGTCCCCACGGCCTTAAGCGTTCCTTCTCTGTGAAAAATGTTTTTAAGCTCGGTAGTCTGTCCTGTTTTTATCTTTCCTTCGCATCCTCCGTCATACGTATCGACTCGACTGTACTCATCGCTCAGACCAAAAATGTAGGTATCGACAAGCTTGGTGTCGTATGAGATGTATACGTAATCCGAGTTGTTCAGAGAATCCTGGACGATCCAACCACCGTCCTGAGACGGCGTCTCCACGAAATGCGTTTTTGCAAAAATCTCCTTCGGAAAGTGGTCATCCCACCCCACGACCGCGACTATATGGTCGCCTATATTGTTCTTATCATACTGCGTAAAATATCCGTCGTTAAAGCCTCTTCCGTTGTGAGTTTCCTTGATCCCCATCGTCATGGCGCCGTGAGTCTTTATCTCTTCTTTTATCTGTTCGGGCGTGAGGTTTTCACAGTTTTTAGCATATGAAAGCACTCCGTTATTAAACCCGTTCGAAAGCGCATCCGCGATATATCGGCCGTGACCGCTCACTACCAGATAGTTACCCGATTCGGAAAAAATACCTTCTTTTTTATCCTCAGTGTAGACTGTTTTTAATATGTCAAATGGATCGATCTTTATCTCTTTTTTATCATTTAAAAATGCCGCGGTCTCCATGGATGTAGACGCCGCAAATGCCCATCCGGTACGGGCTCCTTTTTGCATCTTCAGCTCGGTTTTTATTCCGTTATCAGCAAGTAAAAAATACCCGTCATCACCGTGTTCGTATTTTTCTCCGGTAACCTCTCGCTCCGCATTCATCATGGTTCTCTCAAAGCCTGGAGCATCTATCCCTCCGGAAGGCATGGTAGGCGTGACGGATGGCTTAGTATCGGCTTTATCACCGCAGGCTGTCAGGGCAAGTGCCAGGACAACTGCTGTTATCACTTTCATATTTTTATTCATGTTATCCTCCACGATGAGCACTTGTGCGAGTCACAGCATACATGCCTCCGGCACGCATGTCGGATCACACTAAACCCCTTCACACAGTTTAGCATATCCATAAAACAATCACAACAGTTTTTTGTCCATATACAGACTTAAACAAAAAAGCCGGTGCTTACGCATCGGCTTTTTTTGATGCCTCGAGCCGGAATCGAACCAGCGACACAAGGATTTTCAGTCCTCTGCTCTACCAACTGAGCTATCGAGGCAAAATTGCGGGGGCAGGATTTGAACCTACGACCTTCGGGTTATGAGCCCGACGAGCTGCCTGACTGCTCTACCCCGCGACATTAAACAACTGACTTCGTCAGTTCTTGTCGCTTTTCTACGAAAAGCAATAACTGGGCGGAGAAGGATTCGAACCTTCGAAAGCGTAGCTAACAGATTTACAGTCTGCCCCCTTTGGCCACTCGGGAATCCGCCCATTGTAAATTGATACTCTTGCCTAAACGCAAAAGTTTGATCGAACGCACTGCATTCGATCTAAAAAGCCGACGATCGGACTCGAACCGATAACCTGCTGATTACAAATCAGCTGCTCTGCCAATTGAGCCACGTCGGCTTATTTCTTTACGCTGATTTGTAATCAGCGCTCTGCCTATGATTGACTCACTTCGTTCGTCAATTATCACGAATTGAGCCACGTCGGCTTATTTCTTTAGATACCATAGCATGCTGACACGTGACAACATATTATGATACTATGGAGCCTATAGGGCTCGAACCTATGACCCTCTGCTTGTAAGGCAGATGCTCTCCCAGCTGAGCTAAGACTCCGTTTGTCGAACATTTGAGCGAAGCGCAAATGTTCAAGCGAATGAGGACGGTTTACCGTCCGTCTGGTACACGAATCTGGTACTATCAGATTCGATGTACCAGATTCGGTTTACGACCCGGATGGGAGTCGAACCCACGACCTCCGCCGTGACAGGGCGGCGCTCTAACCAACTGAGCCACCGGGCCAAGGAAACGTGTTATTTTCGGATTATATAAAACATAATCCGGAAAATAACGAAGGACTTCGTCCTTCTACGTTTCCGATCATTTTGTAAACAAAATGATCAGAAGAATTACGTATCAAAGAACTACGTTCCCTGAAAATTGCATATTACATCACCAAATAAACAACCAAAAGGTCAAGCCTTCGATCGATTAGTATCCGTCAGCTGCATACATTACTGTACTTCCACCTCGGACCTATCTACCTCATC
>ONKC01000084.1 GCA_900318295.1 uncultured Eubacteriales bacterium | reverse complement strand
GATCATCATAGATATGACAAGGATTACAGAAAGAAGTCGTTTTCTCATACAGCGTCCTCCTTTGTTCGGAAAATCACCCTGATGTTTTGGATTATAAAACAATCGTGGCATCGATTCAATAGATTTGGTTCGAACGGTCGATATGAGTGTCTGAACGGTCAGAAAAATAAAAAAGGCACGCAGTTACGTACGTGCCTTTTCAAAAATAACGATTTTATGAGGTTTACAAGGTTTTATCAGAACTCCTCTTTTTCAGTCTCCTTTGTCTGCTTCCACTGTGCAAGTTTCTCATTTAGGTCTTTTGTCTGCTTTTTGGTCACCAGATACATACTGATCCATATTGAGAAATAAGCCGCAGTCATACATCCTATCATGATATAGGTCGATATATCATCGAGCGACAACCATCCCAACGAGAATCCTATCATGAAGTATGTAGCAAAGGTGACGATAAAGTGAGTAACTGTACATCTGGTCACACTCCAGCTCTCCGCCTCATACATCACTGAGGATCCGAGCGCCACTCCACCTAAAACTCCGCTTAAGAACAGGTGGATAGCTATCCTCATAGCCGACCAATCCTCCGAAGAGAAGAGTAGCATAAACGCGATACCTACTGGGATTCCTACTGCAAAGCCGATGAGTCCGACTATGAATCCTTTTTTGATCAATTCTTTATTCATCGACTTCACCCCCCTTCGCACGGTCACGACTGAGGATTTCCCTGATAGCACTCACATAACGACGCGCCACCCAGGTCTCTGTGTCGTCTTCAAAAACAACCTTAATTGTTCCCGATACACTGAAATCAAAACCTGCAGCTTTGTTCAGATTGATTATCTCAAAACGGCTTATGCGAACAAAGCAGTCAGGATCGAGATTTTTTTCGATATCCTGAAGCGCGGTGCGTGTTTCATATCTTCCCGTAGCCGTATGAATAACTACTTTTCTATTCTCTGTATGCAAACGGAAAATATCCCACTGATTCAGCAATACGAGAGTTCCTCCCTCCTCTGCTGCGATCTGCGAGTATTCGTTGTCGACATATCGTTCGATGGCATATATCAGGTTCTCTACGAGCTCAGTCGTCTCAGCGGTCTGTATGACCACCCTGGGCTCGGTCCGCGTTGGATCTATCTCCACACGGATATCTACTTTTTGGTTCACTACCTTTTTATGTCCCCCTTCACACCTCTATGGTCTTATAATGTCATACATAGAGTATTTTACCACATTTAAGGATAGTATTCCACCATTTTATAAAAAATCAGACAATTCTTTTACGGAATAAACATAATCAGTGTTACAAAAATGACAATGCACCTCCGTGGGCTTCCCCTCGCGGATCATATCTTTAAGTTCATCTTTCCCGAGAGAGATAAGGACCTTTTGTACCCGCTCTTTAGAGCAGTTGCAGTAAAAGGATATCTCCTGTTTTTCATCGGAAAACTTCGGCGAAAAATCCTTTAGGATATCACTGATTATATCCTCAGGCGTCTCGCCTGATGATAAAAGAGTAGTGACGGAAGGCGTGTCTTTCAGGCGTTTCTCGAGATCATCAATGACGGTATCTTCCACTCCGGGCAGAAGCTGGATCAGATAACCGCCTGCCTGGGCGACGGTATTGTCTTTATTCATGAGGACGCCAAGTGCTACGGAAGACGGAGTCTGTTCGGATGTAGCATAATAATATGTGATATCCTCCGCGATCTCACCCGATATCAACTCTATCTGACTTGAATACGGCTCTCCATATCCGCTGTCAAAAACCACACTGAGCGTACCGGCACCGAGCGCTCCGCGTACATCCAGCTTCCCCATGTCATTGGCCGGTATGATCACGAGCGGTTCGATCGGATAACCCTTTACATGGCCCATCGAATCGGCAGCCACGATAAGCCCCTTTCCCGGGCCATCTCCACGGATCTGAAGAGTCAAAAGATCCTTCTCTCCCTTCATATCTGCGCTCATCAAAAGACCTGCACTCATCAGTCTTCCGAGTGCTGCCGTCATTACTGGACTGGTATGATGTCTTTTCCTGGCTTCTTCGACGATCCCCCGTGAAGTCAAAGCGATAAAACGTATCTGTCCGTCCGCAGCTGTGCCGCGGATCCTGTAATCATTTGTCATATTGCATCCCTGATCCTATCTGAATAATCCTTATACTTCTGTTGAAGCCCCATCATTCTATCATAAAATCGAATTTGTCGTCAAGTTCGTGACCTGTTTTACTGATACCTTTTTACATTTATATAAGTTCGCCCGCGCTTGGTTGTACCACCGATGCTTTCCAGTATAAACTTTCCCTTACCGCGTACGGAAAACACATCTCCGGGTTTGAGATTGACAGCGTTTTCCGTGGTTACTCTGCTGTTTAGCTGCACCTCATTTCTTTCAAAATAACTCAAAGTCTCTTTTCTGGAAAGCTTACATGCAGCCGCTATGATCACGTCAAGGCGCATGGATGACACCGGATAAGATTCATCTATCAGAGTCGGTTTAAGTTCGATATCATCATCTATTTTTATACACGACACCTGTGTGTGACGGATCTTTACGAGATTCTGAAGGATAAACTCAGCCACATCATCCGCACAGAATATGAATCCTGTTTTACCTTTGACTAATATGTCACCTATCGTGTCCCTGCGTATACCGAGGTTCATGAGAGAGCCCAGGTAATCCCTATGGTTTAATTCTTCACCGAACTTTTCGATAGCGGGAGTCACCTTCAGAATAGTAACAGGAAACCTCCCCGGATATCCGAACAACTCCTCAGAGCCAAACCCTACCACCTTTCGTTCAGCCATCTCATGACCACCGAAAAGCTCGTACGGGATAAATGACAATTCCTTTGCCATCCCGTCAAGAATACTTTGCTCAGGCAGACTCAAAAACGAGCTGTATGTATATATATTTTTTTCATAAGCACGTTTCGCGAGGTCACGAAGCCTGCCCATGAGCACTTGCTCTTCAGTCATTTCTATCACTCACCATCTCTTTATATCCATCTATTATTTCCGCGAGAGTTCTCGGCGTATAATCCATATATGCTCCTCCACCAGAATACTATTTATAATTCTTCAATCCACGAGAAAAACTTGTCTAAACCTTTATTATTTTTTCTGGTCTCCAAAAACATCCCGGCTGTATACCATGAGTGAGTGTTTTTCTTATCTGTTACACTATATACTTCACAGGTGTTTCCAAGCTTTTTTGCTCTTTCGGCAAAGTCCTTGGCACACTCAAATTCAATCAGTCCATCATGCTTACTTTGGATAAGGAGCATAGGTACATGACTCTTTCCCATAAGCACTACCGGCTCTCCGTTTCGTCTGTTATAGCCCTTTAAAAACAACTGATTTAAAAGGAGTTTCAGTGTCAACGACTGATCATCTCTGAAACTGTACGGTCCACCGGAACCGATAAATCCGATTACATTTGAAACATCAACATTATATTTTTGTTGAACCTTTTTACAGTAGCACATGATGGATGTCAGATGTGCTCCGGCTGACGGACCCGCAACAATTATTTTTGATGTATCAACGCCCTTCTTTTTCAGGTAATCAATTGCAGTATTATATCCTTCACAAACATCCCTTATTTGAATAGGATATTTATTCTTTGGAGAGAGCCTGTATCCTATGGATATAAATCTGTATCCCTGACCTGCCACGCACTGCCCGACATAATCAAAAAACTTTGGATCCCCGGCATTCCAACCACCACCGTGAACCCAAATGATAATCTTATCACTGACTGTTTTATTTGGTTCATAATAAAGGAAATATTGATCCTTATGATCACCAAAAGAAACTGACTCAGGTATGATGGTTTTCTTCACCTGAAACACCTTTTTTAATAGTCCAAAATAACTCATGCTTTCCCGCAGAAAATCTTTTTTTGATGCCATGGCTCCCCCTCCGTTTTCAGTCTCAGAACACCATTTCCATACCGATCCTAAACTGCTCAACTCTGTCACCGAGTTCTTCCTTCATGATGTGAAAAGCTCGATTCTTTGTGCAGTGTCCGGTGCAGACACGATCTATGCCTGTATCGGCGATAGCTCCGGAAACACTTCGGATCTCATCTTCAGATTTATTGAAAAGATGAAGTCCGCCGATCAGTGCGTGGATATGTTTGTCAGGGAAAGTATCCTTCACCTCATTTATTATGTTTACTGCTCCTCCATGTGAGCAGCTATTGATGATGATAAGTCCTTTTTCCGTGTCTATCACCACGCTCTGTTCATGAGAAAAATCATCCGGCACCCACTTCCGTCCGATCTTTCTGTACATCATCTCTCTTTTTCCAAGTTTTTCTAAGCCTGCTGTTTTATGAGGTATAAGCCATATGCCATCACACAGAGAGTAGTCACCGCTTACGGTAACTATCCGATTCTGGTAGTCTGTCAACATGTTTTTCGGTATCCCGATGTACTTCCTGACAAACAGCTTTTTTACATAGCAATTCTCAGCGGTAGTTTCCCTGATATAGAAGCTTGCTTTATCATTTTCTTTAAAAAAACGAGGTATACCATTTGCATGATCATAATGCGCATGACTCAATGTAGCGTACTTGATATCTTTGATATCAAAACCGAGTCTTTTCAGGTTATCAACAAAAAGATCCGATGCACCCGTATCCACGAGTATCATCGTATCTCCATGCTCAATAAGAATACAAAGCCCCCACTCTCCCTCGATGGGAGCGGTAGCAATATTATCTACTATCACAGTCAGTTTGGTTTTCATTAGGAATAATCTCCTTTCCCTCCGTAGATTATACCACTATTGTTTTCCCATCACTGCTTTACGTATCTTATCAATCTCTGCCCTGTTATTTAGCACAGGCAGCCTGCAAAGCAGGAATGATATACTGCCATTCGCATCATTAACCTTAGCGCTCACCCCCACACCCGAACGAGTATATATCCTTACCAGATCGACAATGCTGTCAATCTTGAGCACAGCTCCGTTTTTGATATACAAATACTGTCTGCCAAGCCTGAACTGGTCATTCGCAAAGGGCTGCGCACAGGCAAAGTCGCTGATCATCATCCGCCCACCGTCTTCAGAAAGGAAGGCGTTGAGCCTTTTTGATGCTCCTACCCGATATCTGTAGGCGAGCCAACAAAGAAAAGCAAACACAGCACTAACTATGGCGCCTATGGCAACAGCCAGCAAGAGACTCTCCCCGAGAGCTGCAATGATAAGAGTTAATATCAAACCCGTAAGAACAGTGATTACAACAGGGGCCGCTCCCAGCTTAGGCACACGCATTACTTTGCAGTAGCTATATAAGGCGTGACTTCCCGATGTTTGGTCGTAGTCCGTTGGCGTATCAGTAGCTGTTTCCGGCGCAGGAGCTATCCCTCCGATTGACTTCCCGCAATAGGGACAAAACGACATATCGTCCTGAAGTTCTTTTCCGCAGTTTGTACAAAACATACATTTATATCCTCCTAACCACAATGGACTCTTATTTTATCCTGATAGTAACAGTCTTTTTGCCTGACTTATATCTGCTGTTTCCTGCAGCCTTCACAGTGATCTTGTAAGTACCCTTTTTACACTTGGACGGTATGGTGACTTTGCCTTTCTTTGATACCTTGATACCAGCCTTGGATGCTTTTTTATCTCTTGTATAAGTGACCTTTCCAACAGCCTTTGAGACTCCTATCGAGAAGGCTTTTTTCTTATTGAGTTTTTTCTTGTAATAAGTCTTGGATGTCACCTTGACCTTGAGCGGGTTTTTGGCAAGCATCGATATACCTGAGCCTCTGTTGTAGAGTATCTTGTCCAAATACTGTATCTTGCCATCGGATAGCTCTTCTATCTCCGGGATATCGACCGGGAGAGTTCCGGTATAATCTCCGTATCCAAACATCGGCTCTATGGCTGCTATGATATTGGCATTGTATGCACTGATGTTGTTAGTCTGTGTGTTTCTGGCAGTAGGATCGGTATCGGTCCCCGTAGACAGATATGAAAGAACCACAGCATCTGCATCCGTATATCTCGCTATATCATAAGGCAGATGTCTTGAGAGCAGTATCTTCCTGGCATTTGCCTTCGAAGCGGCTTCAAGCAGGGCACTTGTCCTGATATATCCTTCGTTTCCGGCATAAAGCTGTGCCTTGCCTGTCATCATATGAGCTATGATCACGGTATCCGCCTGACTCACCGCATTTTCGAGTTCCTGATAGTTCTCGTTGTTATAATAATACCCGATAGTTATCCTGAGGGCGGAGCCGGGATTTCCTGTCTTCTCGCCATTTATAAGATCATTTACATACACATCATCAGCGATCAGACCCTTTGCTTTCAGCTCGCTGATCACGTATTTGACAGCGGGAAGATCACAATATCTGCCTGACTTATCTCTGGTTGCAAATACTATATTTCCATTTTTTATCGGCAGAGCTTTGTTTTTATTTTTTACGAGGGTCACGGCTTCTTTTGCTATCTTCATCTCCTCTGCGTGATGTGCATCGGAACCCACTACAGCCTTTGCATTACTTATGATGGTATCAAAATCTATATTTGGATCATAATCCAGGATCCCGTATTTTTCTTTCATCGACAGAACGCGTGTCACACTCTCGTCTATCCTCTTTATCGGGATCTCCCCTGCCTCGACCTTGGTTATGATAGCGGCTATATAATCATCATAAAACTTCACCGCATCGTCATTTGTGATGTCAAGAGGAAGCAACAGGATATCGACTCCGGCATTCAGTATCTCCTTTGCTATATTGGCTTTGCATGCTACTGAACCCTTCTCTCCTTCAACGAAGTTTGCGTCAGCGATGCCTGCCATCTCCAGCGCATCTGTAACTACTACGCCCTGAAATCCCATCTCGTCTCTGAGTATTTCTGTGATCATCTTGTGGGACATAGTCGCAGGATAGTAGCCGGTAGTACCGTCTGCATATGTATGTGTATCATCCACTTTGGGGAACATTATGTGAGCAGTCATGATCATATCCGCACCCGCATCTACTGCCTTCTCAAACGGTATAAACTCATTCTTTTTAAGCTCATCAAGCGTCTTATCAACAGATGTAAGTGACGTATGTGTATCTGTCCCCGTATCTCCATGACCAGGATAGTGCTTATATGTCGATATCACTCCACTGTCATTTAGTCCATCGGAATAACTGATACCAAGCTCAGATACAAGCTCCGGATCATCCGAGAAGGATCTCACTCCTATGACAGGATTGGATGGGTTGTTATTGACATCAATATCCGGGGCAAAATCAGCGTTGAAACCAAGCGCCGCTATCTCTTCTCCAAGTACCTTCCCTGTAGCATACGCATTCTTCTTGGCGTTTTTGCCTGTGGCGCCTATAGCCATGCTCCCGTTCATGCGTGTACCCATCGAAAATCGCAATACAGCACCGCCTTCCTCGTCGATCGGCATAAGGTACGGGATATGCGCAGACGCATCTGTCTGTGAATTGTTCTTCTGAAGATCATAGACAAGCTTCGCTGTCTGCTCGGAAGAATCTATATTATCTCCATAAAGTATCACGCCACCATACTGATGGTTTCTCAGAGCCTTGGCTGTCTCCGGAAACCTGTCAAGATCCTGTACTTTTTCATCGTCCCATTTTCTGATCGCAGGGACGATAAGCTGAGATACCTTCTCATCCATCGACATACCGGCTACGATAGCAGCTACACGGCTTACCTGTACACCGGAAGCGGCATCAGTCCTGAACCCGACCAACAATGACGACAGGATCAAAGCAAACGCTACAGCCAGTGCACCTGTTCTTTTGAGCAGACCCGTTTTTTTCAAATTCATCATAACAATCTGTCCTCGTCCATTTTTGGTAAGATAAACAGGCTTTCCATAAGCTACTTCATTCACTACATTGGTATAGTTTCTCAAATCGGAAATAGGTTTGATATTTGGCATAAAAACAACCTCCGTTCATATTGTTTTCTATGATTATAGCATAAACCCAAAAATAATGCACATAATTTATCGAAAGATTTGCAGCAGAACATACCGTAATCCTCGTTGTACATGCACCTTCACAAGCATAAAAAAAACTACATAAAGACGCCGGTCGCGCCGCAAAAATGAAAACTATTGGAAAAAAATGAGAGGTGCCATCACAACACCTCTCAATGCACTACACATGAATTATGGTGACCAACTTCACAATTAACGGAAGGCACGTTCAGGATCAAAGAACGTACTTCTTCCTCCACCTCCAACCACCTGCTCCATTTCTTCTTCCGTAAGCTC
>ONKC01000071.1 GCA_900318295.1 uncultured Eubacteriales bacterium | reverse complement strand
GAAAGGGATATGACATGGGAAAGATCACTGTTACAAGAGATTGCGCAGGCATACAGGGGCTGTGCCTGATCGAGCCGAAGGTGTTCGGGGACGATCGCGGGTACTTTATGGAGACCTATAATCAAAGAGATTATGAAGAGGCGGGGATTGACTGTGTCTTCGTACAGGACAACCAGTCCGCAAGTAAAAAGGGTGTGCTTAGAGGACTTCACTATCAGATCGATCACCCTCAGGCAAAGCTTGTGAGAGTTGTGAGCGGTGAGGTTTATGATGTGGCGGTCGACTTGAGAAAGGGAAGTAAGACATTCGGAAAGTGGTACGGAGTGATACTCTCGGATGACAACAAAAAAACGCTTTTTATTCCGAAGGATTTAGGCGGAGTTTTTTTACAAGGTGACAGATTTCTATCATCCAAACGATGAAGGCGGGATAAAGTGGGATGATCCGGATATAGGCATAGATTGGCCGCTTGAAGGGATAGAAAACATCATCCTGAGTGATAAAGATAAAGTGCAGCAGTCATTCAGTGAGTATAAGGGAAAAATATAAGGGGTTGTATAAAGACGAAATAATTGATAAGGAGACAGACTATGTTCACATGGAATTTTCAATACGTATCCAGGGCGAGGCTCGCTGAGACCTTCAACCAGCTATCGCTGAACTCGCAGCGCGGCGATATCCTGATCAGAATCCATACCGCCATTCACACAAAGGAAGAATCGGTGGAGCTTGCTGGATTCATAAAGGAGCAGGTGCCCGGCGCGCATATATTCGGTACATCCACATCTGCTGTTATCATTGACGGAAAGATGATCCCGAGTCAGTGTGTGATCAGTGTTACCCAGATGACACATGGAGGGATATATACAGCAATCCTTCCCACATTCGATAAAAATGACGAGCCACTCCCCGTGGAAAGGCTCTGTATGGACGTGCGCGAGAATGCTGCGGGAGTAGATACGAAGCTTATGCTCACATTCCTCACGAGCAAGTATCTCGATGTGTACAGGTTTGTGGAAATGTGCAACGACTTTCTGCCGGGAGTGAGGATGATAGGCGGTCTGGCAAATACTCCTGATATAGGCTTTGAAAAAGAGGAAGAAGACGGATTTGTATTTGATGAGAAGGGATGGTCTTCGAGATCGATCATAGTAGCTTCGATATCCGGCGAGGAGCTCGAGGTCGGAGAATACTATGCGACGGGAGTCCAGCCGCTCGGAGATGAGTTGGATATCACCGGAGCGGATGGGACATTTATCACTGAGATAGAAAATAAACCTGCTGCCGAGATGTATCGTGACAGCGTGGGAGAGGCGGTGAGAGAGCGCCCCGAGATCGCAAAGCTTTTTCCGTTTGTGTATGCGGATGTGTCCGGTGTGCCTATTTTTGTACACTATGAGGACGATAGGATACGTGCCAACCACAACGTGCAGGCAGGTAAAAAACTAAGACGAGCATTTATATATGACAGAAAGATCGTCGTCGATAATAAGGCGATGTTCAGACGTATCGAGAACTTTGAAAAGGATGAGACCATATTCGGATACTCCTGTATATCGAGGGCGAGACAGTATGCAAACAGTGTAAAATGGGAGCTGTCCGCATATGAGAATACAAACATGTGCGGGTGTATCACCGGTGGTGAGATCGCGTATGTGAACGGTAAAAATACTTTTGCCAACGGTTCATTTGTAGTGTCTGTGATGGGTGAAGCACCCGCGACTCAGAGGTTCAATTCATATGTGTTTAGTCACACGGAATCCCTGTCCGCAGACAACAACGATCTCCTTTCTTACCTCATGGAACTCGAGGGAGAGCTTGAGGCTGACACCAAATCAAAAAAGACAAAGGTCCACAAAGAACTCGCTGATTTTGTAAGAGACTGCGAGTTGAACCTGATGCGTTCCGAGAGTGAGGATCTGCCAAACGAAGCAGCTCTTTCCATGGATATGAAGATCAAAGGCTATGACAGGATATGTATGATCCGCGTCAGTGATACATCAAGCATGGAAGCGGTGTTCTCCGAGCAGGTCATCAATATGACCTACAGAAACTTTATTGCCAAGTGCGCGACCTGTGCGGAAAAAAAGAACTATCACATATATATCTTGGACAAGTGGCACCTGGCCACCGTCGTACATGGTGAAGCTGTCACAGTTTAAAAATGATATGGAAGCACTTCAGCATGATCTGTTCACAACGAGTGCGGATTTCGTGGCTATCGTACCGAACTTCTGCATCATAGACAACTGCACGATCGAGAGTCTCGGTGATACCTACAACAGAGCCAGGCTTGAGATGAGTCAGAAAAATATCCAGTTCCTCGTATATGATGGTGGAGGAGCAAATGAGATCAGCATTGAAAGTATTCGCGAGAGATATCATATGGTAAACGTGATAAACTACGCGATAGATCACGACGGAGTGATCCCGTATTTTCAGGGGATACATGACAACCAACTGGGGACGATACACCACTATGAATCTCTGATGAGAATCAAAGACGAGGACGGAAAGATATATTATCCGGGTGATTTTTTAGATGTAGCAAGATCCTACGGTCTTCTCTATGATTCTATCTCGAGGATGATGATCGAAAAGGTATTTGATAAATTCAAAAACTATCCTCAGCTTAGCGTAAGTATAAATCTGGGGATCAGAGATATCAAAAACAGCGAGATAACAGAGATAATATACGACAATCTGGCTTCGGTAAAGCATCCGGAAAACTTTGTTTTCGAGATACTGGAGAACGAGGATATAGAAGAATATGAGTATCTGGTCAGCTTTGTGGACAAGATACATTCGCTTGGCGGAAGAATATCGATAGATGATTTCGGAAGCGGATACTCAAATCTTCAGCACATACTCAGTATCCAGGCAGACTTCCTTAAGCTGGACGGCTCTATCATCAGAAACTGTCATGTCGATCAGGAGAGTGAAAACCTGGTTGCATTGATGGGAGCATGGAAGGATCTGTCCTCTAGAAAGATGGAGATAGTGGCAGAATATGTAGAGAACCGGGAGATACAAAAAAAGCTCCTTATGTACAAGATAGATTATTCGCAGGGATATCTGTTTTCCAAGCCTTCCCCGCAGATTGGAGAGGTTAATTGAGACTTACAGAGCAAATGCGAAGAGAAGGAAAGAACTCTTCCAACGACATAAAAGTTATCGGACTTATGGTCGAGGATCTCTTCGCTGACTACACAAGAGAGGTAGTACACAGTGTGTACCACGCGATGCCCGATGGTAAAGACTATCGTCTTGTAGTCATGGTGGGAAAGTACGATGATGATACCTACAGTGACCCTAACAGGCATGCGTACAGATCAATCTGTAATTCAGTGTATAAGGTAGTCGAGATGTGTGATATCGACGGACTTATACTTTCTTTGGGTAGCCTAAATCACAAAGGCGAGTCATTTTTACGATCATCTCTGATGAAGCATTATACGGATATTCCAAAGGTGTTTATATCAGCAAATCTCGAAGGCTGCGTCTCGGTAAGATATGATAACGAGACCGGTATAAGAGAGGCCATAGATATCATTGTAAATAAATACGGTGTAAAAAAGATCTGCATGCTTGGCGGCAGGGAGGACAACAATGATGCCCTGCTCAGAAAACAGATTTTTGAAAAATGTCTGCTTGATAAAGGACTTGAATACAGTGAGGATTCTTTTGTAGAGTCCGATATGTCAGCAAATACGGAAAAAGAAGCGGAAATACTACTTGATAAAAATCCCGATGTAGAGGCGATTTTCTGTGTAAACGATTCTGTCGCCATAGGTCTTTATGCCGTGATGGAAAAAAGGGGGCTTGAGCCGGGAAAGGATATCCTTGTATTCGGTTTTGACAACACTCATATGGCAGGTGAGCTTATCCCTTCGCTTGCTTCAGTCGGATCAAAGCAGACGACGGTCGGACGTCGTGCGATGGAGATACTCATAGACTGGATGAACGGAGAAGAGGTGACATCGGAGCTCATACCGACCATGCTCTACGGAAGAAAATCACTTGAGATAGATATGTATGATTTTACGACATTGGACCTGATAAACGTCAGCGACAGTGCAATCTATCGTATGTTTAATGAATGCTTTTATCGCTACAGAAACGAAAACTATCTTCGTGAAGATGTGAATCTGAAAAGACTCTTTTATGAGGTGTTATCGAGGATACTTTCAGCTCTTCGCAGAAGACATATGAGCGATGAGGAAAACGAAGAGATATGCAAGCTGGTGGATATTTTTATCGATAATAATGCGCTTGCTTATACCGATATAAGAAAACTGATGATAAGCATCGAGCGTTTCCAACTGGGGATAAACAGTTTGGCGGAAAACTCCTTATCGACAAACACGATGATAAACAAGATATTTGTACGTCTTAAAAATAAGATGATCTATTCGCTTTCTCAGGAGAAGGAAAGAGATGCGAGAACGATCGCATCCGATAGGCAGAAGATACAGCTGTTTTTGGCGGAAAACACGGATTATACGGGAACTTCTCCGAAGTCGATCGATGACCTTATCGGAGGGATCGAGCTTCTGGGTCTGGATAATGTAGCTATTTATCTGTACGATGAGCCGGTAATATTCGAGGATACGGATAAGCTTGAGTTTCCTCAGACAATACGACTGAAATGTGTTATGAAGGATGGTAAGTTGTATGTGCCGTCGGAGGAAAGACAGGTAGGTATGATACGAGAAATGTTTGTCCGTGAGGAGTTGTCTTCAAAGTGCAACGGGTATGTGGTTCTGCCTATTTTTCACGGAGCAAACATATATGGTCTTATCGCTGCCGAGCTTAGTGACAGTGTGTTTTATAAAGGCGAGTATATAGCGGACCAGCTCGGAAGGATAATTCATTCTTTTGAAACCGACAACTGGAACACATGATGTATCGGAAAAGCTGAAGTAAAAACCTGATGGTAAAAAGAAGGGGAACTATCATATGAGATTGAAAAGAGTTGTCGCTGTATTCTTACTGGTCATTCCTTTGGTGACCGGATGCGGCGGTGATGCAGTCGATGATAAAGAGCCTTTAACGAAGAGCGTCCGGACGGATGCAACGCAGGAAAAAAAAGATAAGGTCACACCGGCACCCAAACCTACGCCTGAGGATGATAAGTATGTTCATGGTGAGGATGGGTATTTTAATCTCGATGATGCAGGGGTCCCTGTCCAGCTCAGAGCCCAGAGTGGTGGTACGTGTTGGCTTTTTGCGGCAGCGGTTTCCATGGAGACCGGATATGAGATCGCACACGGAAAAGAGATCAAGATAGATCCGATGAAGCTTTTAAAACCTACATACGGAGAGGATAAGGAAGAAGGATACTTCCTGGACGGGGTAGGTGCCAGGGAGTTTGGCGGTGTTGCACCTATCGTGATACATTCTTTGTCAAATGGGTTTGGATTTGACGGATATGTCCTTGATCGCGGGATCAACCTTCCGGATCAAAATCCTGAAACGATAAAGAAATACATCAAAAAATACGGTGCGATGTATATCGGGATTCCTGACGGAAAGGCACAAAAGAAAGCATATTTTGAAGGTTATACTACGTTAAACTTTGTAACAGATGATCCCAAGGATTATGATCATTCGATCGCGATAGTCGGTTGGGATGACCATTTCCCAAAGAAGGATTTTTTTGATGAGGCATCTCAGGACGGTGCTTGGATAACTGCTAACTCGCAGGCAAACTCAGATTATTATTATGTATCTTATGATACGAAGCCTGATTATATGAACGATGTGCCGGTGTTTTTATCGATGACGGATGAGTATACACATGTGGCAACTCACGACTGTGGCTATGATGAGGAGAATCCCATAAAGGATAAAAAAGATGTCACGCTCGCAAACGTTTTTCATGATCCCGGAAAGCTCGGAGCGGTGGGGACATATTCGCTCAAAAAAAACCAGGACATCGTCATAAAAGTATATGATGATAAGTTTAAAAAATGCATATACACTCAAAAAGAACACCTCAAAGATACCGGCTATCAGGTGATCAAGCTATCCGAACCCATAGATGTTTCGGATTACGCGATAGCGGTTACCTATACAAAGGGAAAAGCTCCGGTAGAGGGGAAATATCGTAAGTATGATGACGGAAAGATAATATTTAAACCCAAATCAAAAAAGGGAGAATCCTTTATAAAATTAGGGGAAAAATGGTATGATTTAAACGATAAAAATACCGGTAATATTATCGGTAGAAAGGACAAGATAAACAACTGTTGTATCAAAGGTCTTTACGTGTAGGAGGGGCGCATGGAAGATAACACGATAAAAGAATTAAATATTGTCGCGGATTCCGTCAACCTTGATGAGGTTGCTGCGTTTGTTGAGGAGTTTTTGGAGTCTCATGATTGCAGCATGGAACTCATGGTCACGATTGCGATCGCCGTCGAAGAGGTGTTTGTCAATATAGCACACTACGCGTATGGAACAGAAGGCGGAGGGAAAGCGACGGTACGCCTTGAGTTTGATGAAGACAAACGTCAGGCTCGGTTTATTTTTATAGATTCAGGTGAGGCGTTTGATCCTCTTGCTAAGCCGGATCCCGATCTGGATGCTTATCACAAGGAACGCCGTGTCGGCGGTTTGGGGATACTCATGGTGAAAAAAAGTATGGATGATGTTGTATATGAAAGGAAAGATGATAAAAATATCCTGACACTTATTAAAACGATCTAGAGTATGGTTATATAAGACTTGTTTATTCGGGCAGCGAAAGGAGAGATATATTGAGACAGTTTGGAAGATTCAGGATCGGCGGGCTGGAGAGCAAGGTTTTTAACCTGTGTATTCTTCTGGTTATCATAGCGATCACGGCCTTTGCGGTGATAGGTATCATGCAGCTTCGTTCACTTTCCGAGATGACTGAGAAAAACGGCGAGAAGCAGGCGGAAGTGATCAAGGAGCATACCCAGTATTCCATGACGAACCTCATGGAAGCATCAATGAAGCATACGGCTCAGATCCAGGCTGAAAACATAGACGGAGAATTCTGGACATTGAAGCATGACTTTGAAGTGCTTACAAAGCAGGTCAGAGAGGTTATGGGTCATCCTGAGGAGTACAAAGAAAGAGAACTCTCCAAACCGAAAAAGGAGAATAAGGGAGTCAGCTCACTGCAACTTCTCTCTCCGAATGAGGATGGAAGTGTTTCAAAAAAATCGCTCTCTATGCTGAAGCGTATCGCAAATCTGAGGCCGATGATGAAGGAGATCATCGATGATAATCCTGAGTATATCATGGATGTCATCGTGGCTTTGCCTGACGGTGCAAGTATGGCCGTAGATCGAATGGCCGATCAAAAGTATGATGAAAACGGAAAACTGAAAGCTTATGATCCCAGACAACGCCCATGGTATAAGGGTGCCATGGAAACGGGAGATATGTATTTCTCCCAGGCTATACACAGCTTTTTCTACAATCTTACCGAAGTCGTGTTCGGTATGCCCGTATACTATGAAGGAAAGATAGTGGCTGTGCTGGAGGGGTCACTGAAACTTGATATGATACAGAGTATCGTATCGAGGACGATGAAGCAAGATGAGAGTATATTCTGTGTGCTTATCAACAAGGACGGACAGATCGTATATTCCCCGAAGGACAGCGGGGATCTGGCGATGAATGATGATCTGTCTACCAATGCTTTTGATACGGATAATGAAGGCTTAAAACAGATCGTTAAAAAAGCGCTGAATGGTGCTTCGAGTTTTGATGATGCCACAGTAGACTCCAAGCAATATTACACGGCATATGCACCGATAAAGACAGTCGGTTGGACGATGATGGTGTTCACTCCGAAGGAAGTGATATTAAACTCCTCGGATGATATCCTTAAAAAGGTTGACAAGGTCTCCGAAGAGACCAGAGTGCACTTCGAGGAAAGCTTCAAAAAAACCTCATGGATCACTCTCGTTGTTTTGGCAGTGCTTATCATAAATGCCATAATAGTTGCTATATTTTTTGCAAGAAAACTCTTAAAACCGATAAATCTGATGACTAAAAATGTAGAGAGTCTGTCAAGTGATAATCTGTTGTTTGAGTTTGAAAATGCATATCAGACCGGAGATGAGATCGAGGTACTCGCAAGAGCGTTCAGTGATCTGTCGGAAAAGACAAGAAATTACATAACGCAGATCATGCAGATATCCGCGGAAAAAGAAAAGATAGCCACGGAGCTGTCTATCGCATCAAAAATACAGGAAGGCAGTCTGCCGAATGTATTTCCGGCTTTCCCGGACAGAGATGAGTTTGATATATATGCAAGCATGACACCTGCAAAGGCGATCGGCGGTGATTTCTATGATATGTTTTTCATTGATGATGATCATCTGGCGCTGGTTATCGCAGATGTGTCCGATAAGGGTGTTCCTGCGGCACTGTTTATGATGATATCAAAAGCTGTTATAAAGATCCGTGCCAAGAGAGGCGGAACGCCCGCGGAGATCCTTGCAGACGTAAACAACCATCTTTCGGAAAACAACCGTACAAAAATGTTTGTTACCGTTTTTCTGGCGATCATCAATGTGAATGACGGAACGATCCAAACAGCCAATGCCGGTCACGAGTATCCGGTTGTACGTCCGGCCGGAAAAAGCTTTGACTTTGTCAGAGATAAACATGGCTTTGTCATAGGAGGTGTACCGAATATGACATATACGACCATGGATTTTACCGCGCATCCCGGCGATATGTTTTTTGTTTATACTGATGGTTTGCTTGAGGCAAACGATGCCGATGAGGAGCAGTTTGGTGAAGAGAGACTGCTTGATGTGTTAAACAGCATAGACACCGATGATCCGAAAGAACTCATAGATCATGTACGTGATGAAGTAAACAACTTTGTCGGATTGGCACCGCAGTTTGATGACCTTACGATGATGGCCATGACTTATTACGGAAAACAGAGTTAAAACCGGATATTATCCGTAGAAATAATACAACAAAACAGGAGGTAGCATATGTTAGAGATCAAAACAGAGGAAAACGGAGATCAGATCGTGATCAAACCGGAGGGAAAGGTTGATACAAACACCGCATCCGACCTGCGAGAAGAGATGGTCAAGCATGTTGACTCTTTTGCTCAGATAATTATGGATCTGGAAAAAATGGTATATATATCCAGTGCCGGTCTGCGCGTGTTTTTGGAACTCGATCAGGCATTAAAGGCAAAGGGTAAAACACTGAAGGTTAAAAATGTCAACGGTCCCATCATGGACGTGTTTGAAATGACCGGATTTTCAAGTGTGCTTGAATTTGAATAAGACATCAAGGAGACACAAATGACTAGAAAAGAAATCAACGAGATCAAAGCGCTCTATGAATCCGTGCAGGATTGCGGTATATCGCGACTTGCCGGTTGCTATGTAGACGGCGAGAAAAATAAACTCAAAACTTTTAATGATCATTTCTTCAATTATCCCGAGGAAGAGATGTATAAGTATCTTGAGATTTTTAAAAGGACACTGACAGGTACTCCCGGTAAAAATCTCGTGGATATGGAGTTTACCGATCAAAACGGCGACACCAAAGGTATGCTCGAGGGCATAAGAAAGTCGGAGCTTGAGGATGATGCTATCCTTGATCAGTTTTATAATAAAGTGATCGAGACATATAATTATGTCGGAAATTATTTGATACTTGTTATCTACCAGACCTATGATGTTCCGGGATATACTACGGACGGGATTGAAATGGAGGATGCCTCTGAGGAAGTATTCCGATATATACTTTGCAGTATCTGTCCGATGAAGCTGACAAAGCCCGGACTTGGGTTCGATGAGTCAAAAGGTGAGATACATATTCTCAGACGCGCATTCGCGGTAGATATGCCTGATATAGGATTTTTATATCCGGCGTTTAATGACAGAAGCACAGATGATCTGGGTGTTTTGTTTTTCAGTAAAAAAACTGACATCCTTCAGGATGTTTTTCTGGAAAAGCTGTTGGGGGTGGCTGCGACACTCCCTGCCAAGCAGCAGCAGGAGGGCTTTAGGGAGTTTGTTTCGGATGTGCTCGGAGAGGATGCCGAGATCGAGACCGTGCTTTCTATCCAGGACAATCTCAGACAGTCTATACAGGATAAAAAGCTGGAATCAGAGGGTGAACCGGTATTTTTTGATAAATCATCGATGAGAGATGTTTTCGAAAAGAGCGGTGTGTCAGGTGAAGGTCTGGAGAGATTTGAAAAAAGATTTGATGACCAGTTTGATATGAAAAAGACCTATATGAGACAGGTTGAAGACAGAACAGGTGATGAAGATTTCTACATGCAGGATGACTATATCCCAAGTGTGAAGGTGGAGGAAAAGCTGTTTGCCGATAATGTCGCACCGGCTAGGAGCCTCGAAGTACGCAACCAGAATATGGTCCTTCGGGTAAACTCCAAACACACGGATATCATCGATACCAGGATCATCGATGGAAAGAAATGTCTGGTCATCGAGGTCACCGAGGATCTGACCGTAAACGGTATCCCGGTGGAAGGAAACAGGGAGTAGTCGGCGTTTGACGGTATTTCGATTAAATGTAAGTAGCACTAGTTGAGGGGGTACAGTATGGGAAAGTGGACGGATTTTCCCGGGTGGGCAGTTCCGAGTGAAGAGAATAAAAGCCGGTGTGCTCTTTTTAAGAAGAGCAGATTTGTATGTAATGGTGTGGAGAACGGAATCAGATACTATGAAAACCCATCGGGAAAAAGCGGCTTGCCGCTTGTTATTTTTCTTCACGGAGCGGATGCTTTCGGTACCGATAACGAGGGTCAGATCGCGCTTCATGATGTAGCGACCGTCTTTGCGGACAGTAAATGGCAGTCGATCCATCCCTGCCACATCGTAGCCCCGCAGTATCCGAGGGGCAGGCATTGGGCTATCCCGACCATGAGAAAGTATGTTTATGAGCTTACCATGGAGTATGCAGATAAGCTCAGTGTTGACATGTCGCGGATTTATATCTATGGTTACAGCGCCGGCGCGATAGGAATCCTCTCCATACTCAAGGAGTATGATATCTATGCCGCAGCTGTACCCATCTGCGGTTCTACTGATAAAAAGGATCTCGATAAGCTTCTGCATACACCTATTTGGCTCTATCACGCAGAGGATGACCCTATGGTAAAGGCAGATGAGTTTGAGGTTGTGTTTTATAAGGATCCTCAGATCGGATCAAGAGTCATATACGAACGACTTCGCGAGTTGGGGCATAAGAATATAAGATACACCGAGATCGAGGCGGATAAAATGAAGTCGGAGTACAGCCTGCATCCCCACTGCAGCTGGGTGCTGATGGGTGAGGATAAGGCTGTCAAGGAATGGATGTTTAACCAAAGAAAGCATTGAGGATTACTCTCTACACCGGTACAGCCGGTAGCAATGCAACCATCATAACTACACTTGTTAGTATTCCAATTATTCTTTTCATCGGGTTGTCGGTCCTGAAAAGGCGCATTTTCCCCCACAAACTGTGCGAGATTCGTCAACCATTCGATTCTCAGCGCGTCAAAAATTGGCTAAGTCGCTGATAACTTTGCTGCAATGGCATTTTTTGAACCTTACGAAAATTGGTCAGAAAAGTGTTTTGAAATGCTAATGTGTGTGAAAATATAATTCAGAATGACAGCGAATTTTGCGGATTTTATAATGTTATGAGTCGCAATACAGAGGCTTGTTCCGTACATTTTGATACGGTATCAAGCCAAAAAATGAATATGTTTGCAAAGGCTTTGTCAGGAATTGCCGTCAGAGAAATCAAGGGCGACAACAGCATTGCACAATCGCTTGATTTCTTTGAAATGTACGGTGTGCAAAAGCTTGATGATTTTAACATTATTGAGCAATGGCAGAAAAACAGAACATTTAACACAATGAAAGCCCTTGTGGGCAAAAAGGCAGGCGGAGCGGATTGTTACCTTGATATTCACGAAAAGTATCACGGC
>ONKC01000065.1 GCA_900318295.1 uncultured Eubacteriales bacterium | reverse complement strand
TCGAGGTTACACTGAAGGGCACTGACATCGGCGGTGGCGTGATGGCATGGAAGCTGGGGGCGTGCGAGCCGGGGTGAGGATGACAGTGATCAGATACTAAAAAAGGACTTGACAAACGCGGTCGGTTGTTATAGACTATACACAGGTCGATAATTACCGACCAAGTCAGGAGGTATTAAAATGAGTACAGTGATCGAATGGCTGGCTGACAGTCTTGTTGCAGGATCGATCGTAATGATGATAGTGATGTTGATACGCGGAGTGATACTTCGGAAGATGCCGAGGCGCTACGCTTATTTGCTGTGGGCGGTCGTGGCAATACGTCTGGTGTGCCCGGTATCGATAGAATCACCGCTCAGTGTATTTAACTATGTCCCGGAGGTCAAGCTGGTACAGAAACACAGCGCCCAGAGTGATACTATGACCTCAACGGATATGGATTCAAAAAGTGATACTATATCGAACGGACAGACATCGCCTTTCAGTGAGGCGTACCGTGCGGACGGCATGGAGACGAAGCACGCGGGTGACGCCGTATTTGCGGGTAATATGGATCAGGATGATAATAAAGAATCAGCACTTAGTGATCAAGAGACTCGGGAAGAAACTTCAACACAAGAGGATGGGCATCGTGAATCTGTCACAGAGAAAACCGCAATCTTTCCCTCTATCACGCAGGAAACAGCGACAGATGCAGTGGGGACATCTCCGCTGATGCTCATCCTCTTCCTCCTCTGGGCGCTCGGTGTCGGAGTGTTTTTAATGAAAAATGTCATCGACGGAGTCAAACTACACAAGAGGCTCCGTACCGCTGTACGACTCGAAAAGGGTGTGTATGAGAGCGATATGATTGATACACCTTTTGTAAAGGGTATCATCCGCCCGCGTATCTACATTCCGTTCCGCTTGTCGGATCATGAGAGGGCTTGTATCCTGGCGCATGAGAAGCACCATATACATCGCGGGGATCCGATATTTAAGCTGTTTGCGACAGTGCTCCTGACGGTGTTCTGGTTCCATCCGTTGGTGTGGGTATCATATCGGCTGATGGTGCGCGATATGGAGATGAGTTGCGATGAGTATGTGCTGACGCATGAGGCGAACGATATTCGCGCGTCATACTCGACACTCCTTCTTGCTTTTGCTACGAATCGGCGTATCGTGGACGGCGTGTTATTTTTCGGAGAGAACGATACGAAGCAGAGGGTGAAGCATGTTTTGGGATTTAAAAAGAAGCATATGGCGCTCGGCCTGATCGCCATTCTGGTTGTCGTATTGACCAGTGCGTGTACGCTGACAGGAAAGGCAATGGGTGAGAGCCTGAAGATAAATGATATTTCTGATGGAGAGGCAGTTTCAGGGCAAGCTGTTTCAGGAGAAGCCGTGAGTGGCGAATCAACGGATATGTTATTGTCAAATAAGCAGAATGGCATGAATGAAGTTGATACAGATACCAAGAATAATACGGATGTACCACTATCAGCAGACGAAATCAAGGATAAATATAGGGAGTATTTTGATAACAGACAAGGTGAAATTACGGTCTCGGGTATCGATTACTGGACACCTGAAATGGACGTGGTTCATAATAACGATATAGATATCGATTTGGGTAAACTATCGGTATATTGCTACTACGATATTAATGAAGATGGTATGCCTGAAATGATAATATCCGATGGAGATCACAGATTTGAAGGTGGTGGAATATCACCATATACATTGCTTATTTGCAGTTATAAATCAGGAAAGGTAGTTCCGGTATTTGGAATAATCGGAATACGCGGGGAAGCATATCGTTGGGAAGGCAAAGGTATATGTGCATTTTTCGGCGGAAGCGATTTTGGAGAGTATGTTTTTTATCGAATGACGGATGACGGTTTTGAATATGAGGAACGCTATTACATGCTCGGGATGCACCATGATGACAGCGTTATGAAGAAAAAATGCAAATACTATAACAAATCAGATCACGGAGAAAAGATCAGCAAAGAGAAGTTTAACGAGGTGGTTGATAGTCTGTACGGACATGAACTTATGCAAAATGTGCATAGGTCGAGCAGATATACAGAAGAAGACATAAACAGTGCGATAAAAGTAGTAAAGGGTATTTTTAAAGATATGGAGTCCGAAGTAGATGATTTTCGATTATATCAACTGTACTATTCCGGAGATGGATATAGTGAGGATTTTTCGGACTGGGCAGACAGAAATAACGCTGATGAAGTGATTGTGTTAAAGTCTGAGTTTTATATCGGTGATTCGAAGAATACCACACTTAATGATTACTTTACATATGAGAATTATAATTGGATTCTGGTAAGAAAAAAAGGAGGAAACTGGGTCGAGGTTGACCAGGGATACTGAGAAGGGGAAAGGTGAAAGATATGGAACAGTTAAAACTATGTGACAGTGATTATCGTTTTATGTGTGTCGTATGGGAGCATGCGCCGGTGAACTCCGGCGATCTCGTTAAACTCTGTAACGATGCGCTCGGGTGGAAGAAGTCCACGACTTACACGACAATAAAAAAACTATCGGAGAAGGGTTATATCAAAAACGAAGACGCGATAGTCTCTGTCCTTATTGAGAAGGAGAGAGTGCAAGCGGACGAGTCGAACTACTTTGTTGATCGGACGTTTGAGGGGTCGCTCCCTGGTTTTCTGACAGCATTCCTCGGTGGTAAGAAACTGTCAAGCGAGGAAGCAGATGAGATCAGAAAACTGATTGATGAGTATAGTGATTAAAAACATGAACCTAGTTAAGGTATTCGGCGGCACATTTTTCTGCTGTTTTTTATGGGGAAGTGCGTTTTCGGCGATCAAGAATCGGATATGACCTGTGGGGGATTAACGGAGGCGAAACGGCGCGGATTAAGGTGTCAACGCGGCAGTGGTTGATTCACTGACGACATTTTTCGAACATTAGAGGGGCTTTTGCTGTATAATGTGCGCAGGAAACGAACATTGGATAGCACATTGAGCGGAAATACTGAAGGGGCTATGGTGATGTAGCCCCTTTTTTTCCAAAAATGTCCCGCCGGATCGTTTATTTATATAGAGGGATAGATTTGGTACAGAGGATGGAGGATACCATGGATGCTTATGAAAGAAAGCTGACTATAGGATTCGGGACGGTTTTCCTGGTAATGGTGTTATGCTCTGTTGTCTTGTTTGGGATGGGGTGCGCGGATACTTCTGATAACGGCGAGATGCAGGGCACGGTCAGTGGTGCAGGTGCTCGTGAGGGCCTGGAACAGGATGCGCAAGAGCAGGACAGCGACGATACGAGTACGGCTGCTTTGCCAAAGGGTATCACCATCCCGGATGAGGAGCTTCAGCGCCAGGTAGATGCGATTGCAAAAAACAAGGACACCTGGATGGAACTGGTCTATACGACCGGTGACATCAAGGATCTTGTTGAGATGGAAGACGAGGATTCGTATGTTTCTACGGCGAATCTGTCACTTACCGATCTGGATCAAAACGGTTATCTGGAAGTATTGATCACGGAAAGCGTGGGTTCTCTGCACCTGACAAATGCAAGGATGTATGAACTGACAGCGGACGATAAGCTGAAACCGTGCGAGTACAAAACAGGTGAGAAGGAAGATCGTGAGAAGTATGATGTCAGACTTGGGGATGAAGATACCTGTGATGTACGAGTGTACTATGATCAGGCGGATGACAGATATTATTATGGATTAACGAACGTTCTTGGAGGATACGGCGGACCTGTTTATAACAAGTTTTACCTGACGTACAGGGATGGTGAGTGTTCTACGAAATACGGCGGAAAGGCCTGTGCCTGGAGTGGGCACGGGTATTACTCATCCGAAAAAGGTGAGGATGAGATGATCAAATACTCTGAGTATGATAAGCTCAGACGGGATAGTTTGCCGCCATCGAGTTCGGCGGGCGTCGCTCACATCAGGTGGAAAGAAATAGATAAACAAAAGCTCAAATCCATGGACGATGAGAAACTAAGTGGGTTGATGTATAAACTCGCGTCTTCGTTTAAAGTGCGCTTCCCGGAGATCACCAAAGAGGAACGGAAACAGATAGATTATCTGATTAATAACAGAGAAAAATGGGTTTTACCGGATATGACCACGCCGAAGAGTGATCCGGATGATGAGGAATGTATTGATGAAAAGGTTAAACGCGGATATGATCAGGATTTCCTTTCAGATGAAAACAGATTTTGTTTTGCGTTGACGGATGCGGATGATGACGGAGCGTTTGAGTTTGCTGTATTTGGTTTGGATATAGTAAAAGAGGAAGAGGTTATGTCTGTCGTGCGGGTGGCACCGGATGGCAGCGGGCAAAACCCTCTTGATCCCGCGGAGTATAAAAGCTTGTTGAAGAAAAACGGTGTTCGATCTGCCAAAGTCTATACGGATTATAACAGTAGCTTCCTGAAAAAGGAAATAATGATGCTGAGTGCGGAGGATTTGGAGGATAAGCTTCTCTTCAGTCTGGGAGCGAGCAGATTATAAAAATGAAAAAAGCTGTAGGGATTCGGGATTTATCAAAAATAATAAAAACCTTTGTCCGATTCTGTCATCTTCCATCGTTATAGTGTATGGATTCGGCCATTTTGTTTGTTATACTATATGAGAGGAAGATTTCATCGAGGAGGGATGAGCCATGAAGATGAACCTCAAGATAGCTGTCATATGCGTTGTGATCGCAATTCCTGTTGCGTGGCTTGTTATTTTTACGCATACTCCGCTACATCTGTCGGAACTCATGGACACTGGGGATGTGAGCCGGATCGAGATTCGGCTGTATGGAAATCCTGAAGAGGCGGTGGAAATCACAGATGATACAGTCATAGTCGATACAATAAAACGACTTGAGGATATAACGCTCACCAGATACTTTTTTAATTGTGACAGGGGTGACGGTTGTTGCGCGTATGAATTGTGTTTCTACCATGAGAGTGCGAAAGAAGATGATTCGGAATCGTGTAGCCGATTTGAGATGTATTATGATTCGTTTGATTATGATGGGGCTAGATATGCGGATGATGGGCGATATCAGGCATTAGCGAGAGAGCTCTTTAATCGATATGATAAAAAGCCCCGCCTGGAAACAAACTATGACAGGATCGACCTGACGGTGGGAGATAAAACGGTATCTGTCGGGTATGACGATCCGGATGGGAGTTATGATCAGGAGAGGATCCTGGGCGCGCTTGAGAGACAGGAGCTGCGCTTGACAGATGGAAAGGAAAAGCCGGAGAAAGCGGAAATACGGTTGTCTTTGTATGGCGCAGATGAAAATGGTAATGATAAGCAAACGGAGATACTGATAGATAAGTATGTCTGGATCGATGGTAAGGCGTATTCGGCGAAAAGCATATCCGAACTGGAGACTATGCTTAGGAATATACTGAAGACTGTCAGTTTATGAAAAATACGCTGATCCGTTTTTTTTGATACTATTAACAACAGTTTTTAGGAGAAGGACTATGAGAATACATAAAAGGAAAGTAGCCATGATAGGCATAGCAGTGGTGATGATTGCTTCACTTGCCGGGTGCGGAGCATCAGAAGGGTCAGATAAAAATAACGTGACACCGGGTGCGGAATCAGTGGCTGCGAGCGGACAGGCGGTGTCGGAGGCGGCAGCGGAGGAGGACACGAGAGTGGCAGAACTCGAGCAGGTGCCACCGCCGGAGGAGTATTTTTGTAAGCAGGATGTAGGAGACTTTACGGTTTACATCTACTCAGGAGATGCAAAGAAGGTTGTTGAAAACATCTCTCCCCTCGATGGAATGTATGAGGGAGAGTATTACATTGATGTATATCAGGGTAATGAGCGTAGAGACAGTTCCCTTTATGAGATAATGGGAAATCGTACAAATTATTTCTACAATGATTTTGAACTCGGCGTGACTGATTACAATAAAGACGGACTTTATGATTTCGCGCTTGGAAATCGTCTAAGCAGCAACTACTATGAATACCGATTCTATTCTGTGGATAGTGAGGGGAAGCTCCGTGTGTTGTTGGATCATAAAGGAAATGAGATGATGATCACCGCCAATAACGACGGTTTTTCTCCGATATTTAAGACCAATGAACGTACGGTTTACTACACTTCATATGATGGAATCGCAGGGGAATACCGCGAGAATAACGCAGTTTTCAGTGAGGAAACGGCGTTTGTAAATGAAAACGTAAATCCGTTTCTGACAGAGACAGGACAGGTCGTCCCGGTCACGGAAGTTAAGGTGACTGATAAAGATCCGTGGGGCTCTGATATGCCGGAGATCCTTTTTGTAAATGAGGATCGACTTATCCTGACCTGCTACAAGGGTGTTTTTGTCTATGACAAAAAAGAACATAAGATGTACAGAACTCTGGACCGAAAGGCGATAGGTTTTGCGGACACACAGGGAGATAACTACACGGAAATATATGCGACCGCAAACGGAGATAAAGTTTACCTGAGCAACAAAAACAAGGGAGTGCTGTATGTGTTTGATGTGGATGATAACACCCTGACCAAGCATGAATATGTGGATAACCTAGCAGATCAGATCGATGAGTTCAAGCATTTTGTTTACGGAAAAATAGCTGATCTGACAAGCACGGATTCGGATGATGACATGGAGGTTACTTATTTCAAATCTGACAGAGCGTGGTACTATAATAAAGCTGGTGCGAAGTTCTATACCGTGATAAATACTGAGGACGCGTTTGAATGCGGCAATGGCAGACTGACTGATCTTTTGTTCTATGAATACGGCGGAAAGGATGTTGAAACCGATCCGGATCCCGCGTTTAATAAAAAAGAAGATACTTACGGGTATATTTTTAAAGATGAATACCGTGCGTCGGTCATGGTGACGGGTTTGTCCGGGGACAGGCTGACATTTCGTAATGCAGTGCCGAAGGAAGACATATATGTCGAAAAAGAGGGGGAGGAGCCCGATGACAGCATCATAGTGGGCATGATAGGTGTAGGTCCGGAGATGAGCGTGTCGCTTACGTCGGATACAAAGTACAATATTTATAACGGGAAATACGGTTCGGATGGTCTCGAGCTTTTATCGAGGGTTACATCCAAGCAATTCCGCCGGTATGTGAAAAAGGAATTAAAAATCCGCGACCACGAGATGAAAGATGCTCCGCACTACTGTGAGCCGACCTGTTTCGGACTGCCGTTTTTGATCAAAGTTAAAGACGGGAAGTGTCAGGTGGTCACCGAATGTTACGAGGTTTAATGTGGCTACGCTTGTTGATGCAGAAACCATATTGGCGAGACTAAAGAGTGCCGGAATCCCGAGCTATAGGATGGAGTCGGGTGCGGGAAGTGTATTTACAATCAAAGCAGGTATGTCCTTGGAAGGATACGACATTTTTGTTTCTGAAAAAGACGCTGAGCGTGCGGTGCAGATAATCAAATAATCAATGGAGGTATATGAATCATGAAGATAGATCCAAGAAAAGCAGCAATGATAGGTGTAGCGGCGACGACGATCTTTACGCTTGCCGGATGTAGAGCTGAGGATAATGACATCCCGGCCGTTTATGGTCCGGATATCAGTGTCGAAGATAACAAGCCTGAGTGTGTTTACGGACCGGAGGCCATGTTTGAAACGCCTGAGCCAAGTGCGGAAGTCGTATCCGGAGCAGGAGCAGCAAGCGATGTTGACACAAAGGTATCTGATGCCAAAGACGAGCAGGATGACAGGGAGTTTCTGGAGAAGGTGTATCGCGAATTCGCAGCGGAGTTAACCCCGCATGATAAGAAGAATCCTGCAGGAGACTATATCGCTATAGTGGATGCGGGGATGCCCGTGCTTCTGGTCACTGACTCGATAATAGGTGGAGACACAGGGGAACAGGAAAAGCACATGAATTCTGCCCATGCGTATATGTATGCATATAACTATGATAAAGAGAAAGTTGAGTATATCGGTTATATCAACAGTACAGGCTCGGGGTATCCGCTTCTTGTATCCGATGGGTATGTGATCGGAGGGTTCCATCACTCTTCCAGAAAGCTCACCGTGAAGGACGGAAAAGGTGAGATGGAGGAGATTGATGGTTTTTACCTGAACAAAAAGAAGCTTACGCATACGGTTTACTCGGTTTACCATGGTGGAGAGGACAAGATATCAAAGGATAAGATCGCCATCAAAGATATGAATGATGAAGACAGGCATGACTACTACGGTTCGACACTGGTAAATGAAGATGGGACATACAACGACGACACGTATGTTGTTTTTGAAAAGCTGTCATAGCGCGTGGCGTAGATGTAGGTTTGATTTGGTGAAAACCAACGATGAGTTGAAAAAGTTCACTGCACAAATGAACATATGCGCGAAAATCGGGCAAAAATGCCAGAATATATGCGCGAAAATCGGGCAAAAATGCCAAAATATATGCGCGAAAATCGGGCAAAATTTGACAAAAACAACGAAAATTGGTATAATGCAGGCATGCAGCTATAAATGAGGTAATTGATGGAGGGATTAGTATGCTTGCAAGAAAACACGAAGGTGAACTGAAGGAGTATATTTCGCAGAAAAAACAGGCTCTTCTGGTTGACGGAGCCCGACAGGTCGGGAAAACATTCTTGATCCGCAAGATATCTGAGGAAACCGGCAGGCCATTTTTCGAGTTCAACTTAATTGAGCAGCAGGAAGTATGTACATTATTTGATGGTGCCAAGGATGCATCGGATTTTATTCAAAAGCTTCAACTCATTGCGGGAAAAGCCATTCCCGAAAGCAGCATTTTGTTTTTTGATGAGATACAGGAGGCAGACGATGCACTTACGCTGATGAAATTCCTTATTGATGAAAACAAGTATACGTATGTATTTTCGGGATCCCTTCTTGGGATAGAATTGAACAGTTTTCGTTCTGCACCGGTGGGATATTTGCATGAAACAACGATGTATCCGCTTGATTTTGAAGAATTCCTGATGGCGCTCGGTGGACATGCGGACACCTGGAACCAGATTATCGAGTGCTTTGAGAAGAAGGAACCCGTTGATGGTTTTATTCACGACAAATTGATTGATCTATTTCATTTATACTTGATAATCGGCGGTATGCCGCAGGCTGTTCAGTCATATGTAGAAACGCATGATCTGAGTGATGTTTCAGTTGTTCATAAAGATATAGTTAATCTTTATAAAAGAGATTTTACAAAGTATGAAAAAGAAAAAAGACTGAAGCTGGTCACGATCTATGATTTGATTCCGAGTGAATTAAACATGCAAAACAAGCGATTCGTGTTTTCGGATTTAGATAAACAATTTAAATTTGATAGATATGAAAACAGTTTTTTGTGGTTGAAAGACGCCGGGGTCGCGATACCCGTGTATGGAGTTGCGGAAACAACGGTACCATTCCTTCAGAGTAAGACAAGCAACTTGTTTAAGCTATTTATGAACGATGTGGGGCTGTTGACATCGTATTATTCGGACGAGGTAAAACTAAAGATTTTGAATCATGAAAAAGATATAAACTATGGTGCTATGTTTGAAAACGCGGTAGCAGTGCTTCTTGAATCAGCAGGGACTACTCCATATTATTACAAGGATTCTAAACTGGGTGAGGTAGATTTTATTGTAGAATGTGATGGCGCATGCATTCCTATAGAGGTTAAATCCGGGAAAAAGTATCGGAGCCATCGAGCCCTAAACCATATCATGCAAAGAAAGGAGCCATATATATCAAAGGCTATTGTTTTGTCAAACTCCAACGTTGAAGTAGATGAAAGGATAGCCTATCTGCCCATCTATATGGCCGGGCTGATTCGAAACAGCAAACTAAAGAACTCGCATATTCAAATTGATATGACAGGGTTATAATAAATAAAAACTATGGTCTGTGTGATCGTCTGCAAGAATAGGGAGCTATCGAGATGCAAGGTATAAAAAGAAATAGAATCATAGCGTTGATGCTCTGTGCCATTGTTCTCCTGGTGACCGGATGTGGTTCCGAGCCGCTTGTCGCACACAGTGACCCGTATGAGTTACTGCAGGTCTTGGAGGATTCTCTGCCGGATGTTCAGGGACGGCGAACGAATGACAACCCCATTAATAAAGATGGGTTATATGAAGATATCGACTTTTTACAGGAGGGAGGCAGTAAGGATAATCCGAGCATAGTTACTATCGGAACAAATAAGGCGGGAAAAAAGATAGAAGGTTTGTCGTTGATGTTACACTCTGGAGAGGATGTTTATGATACGGTTCACCTTGTAATAGGCAATCTGGTAGGCGAGGAGCAGGCGGAACAGATTTTACAGGCACTTAAGATTGACAAAGAAAAAGGATATATCGGGAAAGAAGACTTTTTTGGCGAATCCACAGAGGATTTTTCGGAATATGACTACTCTGTAGGCTTGATCAGTGATGATCTCATTTTGATAAATGCTATGGTTAAGGATCATCCCAGCGTGCGCTCTCAACTATATGGGTTTCAGGATGGGGTTTATTAGTTTTCGGTCGAGGCCGGATGATGACTCTTCCGGCGGAAATCAGCATTAGCGTAAAGTTTTTGTAGGAATAACACACCGGCATTGGCCGGATATAAAAATTGGGTATTGAAAAAGGGTAGTCCCCTATGATATGGTTTGATTGC
>ONKC01000036.1 GCA_900318295.1 uncultured Eubacteriales bacterium | reverse complement strand
CCCGGTGAGCTTCTCGATCAGATCACAGACAATCCTTACAAACTTCGGCTCGAGATCCGCAACCAGCTTTTCGTACTCCGCTTCAAGTTCCGTCCTCTGAGCCTCGATTTCCTCGCGAAGTCTTGCAGTCTCCTCTTCTCCTGCCAGGATACCCTCCTCACGGCCGGCCTCAAAGCCTTCCTCATGGGCCTGTGCTCTGACATCATCAGCCTGACTTCTGGCGTCCACTACGATCTGATCAGCCTGTTCTCTCGCAGACTCCACGATCTGGTCGGCTTCAGCCTGAGCCTCGGCTAATTTTTCTTTCAGATCCGCTGTTATATCCTCAGCAGGGATACCCTCCTCAAATCCGTCATCCTCATCATCCTCCTCGGGATCAAACTCAGGAAAAGCATCATCTCCGCCGATCTTGACAACAGATTTTTCCACCTGAAAAATGTCCTCGATGGAGAGCCCCTGCGCGATCTCTTCCTCGACCTCAGCAGCGTCTCTGACGACGACCTTTTGCTTATGCTCCAAAGGCGTAAAGTTGCCCGGCTTCTCATAAGAGACCTTCCGGGCATCCTTTCCCTGTATGTTTACAAACGGGTATTTAACAATATTAGACAATTATCTCGTCACCTCCACCACGGGAAATAACAATCTCAGCGCTATCCTCAAGTTTTCTGATAACGTTAACGATCTTCTGCTGAGCCTCCTCAACATCCTTCAGACGTACAGGGCCCATGTATTCCATATCCTCTCGAATCATATCTGCCAGACGAGAAGACATGTTGTTGAATATGACGTTCTGAACCTCTTCGTTGGCATTTTTAAGCGCCACAGCAAGTTCTGAGTTTTCGACCTCCCTTAGCACACGCTGGATGGAACGGTCGTCGAGCATAAGGATATCCTCGAACACGAACATCTTCTTTCTGATCTCGTCGGCAAGCTCCGGCTCCTCGATCTCCAAGTTCTCCATGATGTGTTTTTCTGTACCACGGTCGACTGTATTGAGGACTTCGACAACGGAATCGACACCACCGACGATGGTGTAATCCTGGCTGACCAAAGATGACAGCTTCTGCTCCAATATATTCTCGACCTCCTTGATGACATCCGGGCTTGTACGGTCCATCATGGCGATACGCTTTGCAACATCCGTCTGCTTGTCCGGAGTCAGCGCCGAGATGATCGCTGCTGCCTGCTGGCTCGACAGATACGACAGGATCAAAGCAATCGTCTGAGGATGCTCGTCCTGGATAAAGTTGAGGATCTGCGATGCCTCTGTTTTTCTGATAAACTCGAACGGACGAACCTGCAGCGATGCAGTAAGCTTTCCGAGCACCTGAGCTGCCTTGTCGTCTCCGAGTGCTTTCTGCAAAAGGTCCTTCGCATATCCGATACCACCCTCTGCGATATACTGCTGAGCGAGGCAGACCTCATAAAACTCCTCGAGCACAGCTTCCTTCTGCGCAGGTGATACACTTCTTGTATTTGCTATCTCGAGCGTGAGCTGCTCGATCTCATCCTCCTTGAGATGTTTGAACACCGTCGAAGCCTTTTCCGGGCCGATGGTGATCAGAAGGATCGCTGCTTTTTGTATACCGTCAAGATCGGTCACTGCCGTCGATGACTGTGCTGCCATGATCACACACCTCCCCAGTCTTCATTTATCCAGTTACGCAAAAGCAGCGCAACCGCTTCGGGATTTTCATCCACAAATTTCTCTATCATGATTCGAGTCTCGGATTTATCCTCAAGCTCGATCTCCTCAAGTGCAGTTGTATCGTCTCTCGTAGTCTCCAAAAGATCCTCCACCGAAAGCTCCGGCTCCGTCTCCGTAACCTCGACAGGTGACGTACCCCTGATGATCACGAATATCAGCAATGCCGCGATAAGTACGGTAAGCAGCACCATAAGGTAATTCGTGATGTTGTCGAAAAACGAACCGGTCTCCGCCGCCTCATACACCGGCTTTTCCTGAGCCTTAACCTGTATGTTTCCGGTGGCTATACCCGTAGCCGCAGAGATAAGCTCGATAAGCTCATCTCTGTTCTCAAGCTCGATATCTGTCGGCTGATTGTTCTGCTCAACATAGTTTTCAAAGCTTATCTCATCGAGAAGTCCCTGCTCCTGCAGACTCTCCTCGTGGATAACATTATAATGTGTCAGGATGAGTCCCATGGAAGACTCTTCAGGAACTACAGCACCGACCTCGTATGCGATATTTCTTACTGTCTCGTTCGGCAGGAAGTCATACTTGTTGAGTGTTGTGACCGTGTTTGTCGAACCCGTACCGACGATAGGATAATCCGTCAGATCACCGTTCGAATCGGTACCCGGGATACCTCCTGAACCTGACTGACCCTCAGACTTATACTCGTATGAGTGGGAATAAAGTCCCTGCTCCATTCCTTCGTTTGCCGTATAGGTCTTGACGAGTTCGTCTACCTTGTTCATATCAAACTTGATAGCATTTCGACTTACCACTACATCATCCCAGCCTGCTTTACGAAGCATCTCCTCGACATTTTTCGCAAACTGGTTCTGCAGCTTCTGGCGGTAGTCGGCTCTGCCCGTGACCACGCCTCCAAGCGTATTGTCCTCTTTACTTCCGTAGAGGAGGTTACCTTTCGTGTCTGTTATGACGATATTATCCGTAGACTTGTTTCCTACAGCGTTGGCTATGTAGTAAGCGACACCCATAGCTACGCTCTCTTCCATCTCATAGCCCTGCTTAAGTTTCAGGCTGGCACTGACAGAGGTCTCCTGACCTTCGGAAAAAATAGTTGCGTCGTCCTTAGGTCTGTCTAAAAATACAGTTGCATCCTCAACCCCGTCGAAGGTCAGAAGACCGGCACGAATTGATGCCTGCAGTGCAAGATTTATCTTTGTTGTACGTACCTGGGATGTGGTTGTCATGTCCTCCTCAAGAGCATCCTTCCAGGACATTCCCGTCTCATCGGTAACCTGGTTTGCACCCATGACTACAACAGCATCCGAATACTCACTCTGCTCTACCTTAAAGCGGACTCTGTCTGTAGATATCGCCTCCGCTTCATAGTCCACTCCCGCTGCGTCAAGCTGCTCCCTGAATGAAGATGCCGCTTCGGAGTTTAGAGTCACCAGATCGACATACACAGGTCTTGTAAGTAAATACGCCAAAAGGACGATCGCAAAGAAAATTGCGAGCGTCACACAGATGATTATAGTCTTCTGTTTGGTCGTATAGCGATTCCAGAACGCGAGTAACTTGTCCCGGATCGCAATAAGTCGATCCATCATTTGGTGTATTTCTCCAATCTAACTTAGAATTGCATGTTCATGATTGTCCTGTACGCCTCAATAACCGTGTTCTTTACCGCAGCGGTATACTGAAGCGATACGGTAGCCTTTTGCTGGGCGATCATCAGATCATGAAGGTTGTCTGACTCTCCGGTGGCAAACTTGATCTTTTCTTCCTCTGCCTTATTCGAGTAGTCGTTCGTCTCCTTCACCAGGCCCATCGCATCATCCAATAGAGCCTGAAAACCCTGTGCCTTCTCGGCTTTGTTTTCCGGTGCGAGCGGGTTGGCCGTCTGATAACGGCTTACTTCCTCAAGCCCCTTTATTGCAGATATGTTTGTTATGTTCATATCATCTTCCCCTTAAAAAATATCCTAACACTATGATCACTGACCGATCGACAAGGCTCTTGTCGCCATACTCTTTGATGCATTGAGCATGGTCACGTTTGCCTCATAAGCACGAGTCGCATCGATCATATTTGTCATCTCGGTTACGGTATTTACGTTCGGATACATAACATATCCGTCCTCATTTGCATCCGGATGAGACGGATCATATACGAGCGCACCTTCGCTCGGATCCTCAACTATCCTTGTAACCTTTACACCCTTACCGATGTACTGACCGGCAAGTCCCAATGTCTCTTTAAATGTCGGATACGCCTTTTCCTCAAATACAACCATTTTTCTTCTGTATACGTTTCCCTTACCGTCTCTGGTTGTATTTATGTTTGCAAGGTTTTCGGATATCGTGTCCATACGCAGCTGCTGCGCGGTAAGTCCGGTAGCGCTGACGTCAAATGCTCCAAATACTGACATAGGCATCTTCCTTTCGTTTTACAAAACTACTGTCGTGTCATGTCAAAAACAAACTGCTAAGCAATTACTTTCCACTGCCGCTGATGGCAGCCTTCAGATCCTGGAACTCGTGATTGATCGATGTCATCAGAGTGTTGTAGCGGATCTGGTTTTTCGCGAGCTCGACATTCTCGGTGGTGATATCCACGTTGTTGCCGTCCATACGATAGCTTAAGCCTGCCTGCTCCGTATAGGTAGTCGCGTTCAGATCTCCGAGGTCGAGTTCCGAAACAGTCTTGTTCAGATCATCCGTACCTCCGATCGCCCCTATGAGATAGGTCTCGAACTGCACATCCTTGCGCTTATATCCCGGCGTATCGGCGTTCGCAATGTTGTTTGCCAACACGTCGTTTCTTTTCCAACTGGCATCCGCTGCCTTGTCCAAAACATTCACATAGTTATAAGCTCCTGAAAGAATCATACCGTCCCTCCTTTCTCATTTCTCACAAAAACGCAAAGGCCTTATGATCACTCACAAATCCCTTTGCGTTATGAATTCCATTTCTCTTTATAGATACGCTCAAATTCATCATAAGCGATATCGTTCAAAACCTCAATACGAGTACCCTTGACACCTGCAGACTGGGTACGGATAAGTCTCGCACTCTCGAGCTTTCGAAGTGCATTTACCATGACTGATCTTGTAACATGATACTCGGCAGCAAGTGCGGATGTGATAACTCTTCCGCTCATACCGTCAAGCGAATGAATAACTGCAGCAACAGACCTCTGCTCAAGGTCTGAAAGTGTCTTTATAGCTGAGGATATAGCTTCCCTTTTGTTGTTCTCTTCACCGCTCTCGGCAAGTAGCGATGTGGTCATGACCAGACCGATCACCATGTTGCAGTACTCACACAAAATGATATCATCGATACGGAAGGTCTTGTCCTCTCTGTACACGAAAAATGTACCGAGTCTGTCACCATCAACAAGAGTCGGCGCTATAAGAGCAGTAAGACCTTCTGCCTCATACTCATCGAGTCCCAGAGTTTCGAGATTTACATTCTCTTTCGTCGAAAGCACGCTTAAAAAGCGGTCGTTAAGCCGCTCATCAGCACATGAACCCAAATCCACATCCTTGAAGCCGTCGATACCTCTGACCTCAGGATTTTTATACACACCGAGGAGCTTGCCCCTGCGGCTGATAACATAAACACTGCTATTCAAAAATCCCCCGACCATCTTGCAGATGTCGGAAAAATCAACCTTCTCCCCACCGGCTTCGGTGAGCAGACGATTCACTTTTCGGGTTCTATCCAAAAGCTCAATACTCATTCACAAAATACCCCTTTTGTGTCTTTAATATATTACCACAAAACTCCAAATATGACAAGACTTATGTTACGATTTAAGTCTCATCAGTCTCATCCTTGACCTCCTCGATATATCCGCATTTTTCATCAGAGCAGGACAACTTACTACCTTTGTAGACTAGTAGATTTTGGCACTTTGGACATAGTTTACCGGATGGTCTCTGCCAGGTCATAACCTCACACTCAGGGTTGTTCTCACAGCCGTAGTACGGGCGTCCCTTACGTGTTCTCTTGATCACGATCTCACCGCCGCACTTCGGACACTTGACTCCGATCTTTTCATAGTACGGTTTGGTGTTTCGGCATTCCGGAAAACCGGGGCATGCGAGGAACTTTCCGTGCGGTCCGTATTTGATAACCATATTACGGCCGCAGTTCTCACATACTATATCGGTCACTTCATCATGAATCTCAACCTTTTCAAGCGCATCTTCTGCCCTGTCAACGCTCTCCTTAAGGTCAGGATAAAAGTTTCTGATGACCGTTTTCCACTCCACGTTTCCTTCGGCGATGCCATCGAGCAATGCCTCCATGGTAGCGGTAAAGTTCACATCTACGATACTCGGAAACTCCTCAACCATTATCTTGTTGACTACCTCTCCGAGCTCGGTAAGAAAGATATTTTTCTTTTCCTTGGTCACGTATCTTCTCGAGATAAGCGTCGTTATGGTCGGCGCATATGTACTTGGTCGACCGATACCAAGCTCCTCCAAAGCCTTCACGAGTGACGCCTCGGTATAGTGTGCCGGCGGCTGTGTGAAGTGCTGCTCATCACGGAGCTCCTTCAACGACAGTTTCGCATTTTCCTTAAGCTTTGAAAGCGCGGGATTGTTTTCAACCTTATCCTCATCTCCCTGATATACGGATAAAAATCCCGGGAAAACGAGCTTTGATCCCGCTGATGTAAATACATGTCCCTTTCCTTCGATCTTTACGGAAATAGTCGTGTACTTAGCCGCGCTCATTCTGCTGGCGACAAATCTCTTCCAGATCAGCTGATAGAGTCTGTACTGATCTCTTGTGAGTGAATCCTTGACCTCAGCAGGTGTCAGATCGACATATGTAGGTCTGATCGCTTCGTGAGCGTCCTGAACATTTTTACCCTGCTTAGCAGTCTGCTCTTTCTCTATCACATACTCAATTCCGTGTATCTGTTTGATATATTCTTTACATGCCGCATCCGCTTCATCCGAGATTCTGGTAGAATCGGTACGAAGGTATGTGATGAGACCGATCGTGCCGTGCCCCTTTACATTTACGCCCTCGTAAAGCTGCTGAGCGACCTGCATCGTTTTTCTTGTAGGATAATTCAGTACCTTTGCACATTCCTGCTGAAGGGTTGATGTCGTAAACGGCAGAGGCGGCTTTTTCATCCTCTCCCCGTTCTTTATCTCTTCCACCTGATAGGTGGCGTTTTTAAGCTCTTTAAGTACCTTATCGACCTCCGCCTTTGAGGCTAGCTCGTCCTTTCCGTCCTTGCCATAGTACTTGGCAGTGAGTGGTTTCTTTACTCCCGGTACGCTAAAATCGGCCTCGAGACTCCAGAACTCCTTCGGAATAAACTCATCTATCTCTTTTTCCCTGTCAGCGATGATCCTAAGTGCCACTGACTGCACTCTTCCCGCTGAAAGTCCTCTTTTTACCTTTGCCCATAAAAGCGGTGAGATCGAATATCCCACCATACGATCGAGTACACGTCTGGCCTGCTGGGCATCCACAAGTCCCATATCTATATCACGGGATTCCTTCAGAGACTGCTTTACGGCGTTTTTTGTGATCTCGTTGAAGGTGATCCTGCTTGTCTTCTTCGGATCCAGATCAAGTGCCGCGGTCAGGTGCCATGATATAGCTTCACCCTCGCGGTCCGGGTCTGTCGCCAGGAAGATCTTGTCTGCTTTTTTGACTTCCTTCCTAAGAGCTGCCAAAAGCTCTCCTTTTCCTCTGATGGTGATATACTTGGGTTCGAAATCGTGTTCCGGATCGAATCCCATCTGACTTTTCGGAAGATCTCTGACATGGCCGTTTGAAGCCATTACTTCATAGTTCTTTCCCAAAAAACGCTGGATCGTCTTTGATTTGGCAGGCGACTCCACGATGATCAGATTTTTAGACATGTTGGTTTCCTCGCTTCGTATAGAGTTTCGATTACTACCATACAACAAAATTTTTCCCGATGCAAGTAGAAATTTTCACACGACTTGTCACAATGTCTGACAACCGTCTGATTTTTCTAGACTTGGCACACAATAAAAAAATTTTTAACTTATTCTACTACTGTCGAGGCAATTCGATTGCATATCCATCCGGGCACGCTTGCGCTTTTTTCTCTGACGTCACGTTGCACGCATGCAAAATACGCATGCTGCGCAACGACGTCAGAGACACATCCCGGATGGTAATATGCTTATCGAATCGCCTCTCCCCAGCCCGGCACAATTTAAAAATCGCTTTCAGCAAAGCAAAAAAGCGCAAGCGTGCCCCCGCGAGTATACACTCAAACAACCTGACTATAATCACATACGTATAAAATGATCTCTTGATGTTTCGCGAATATAGCGATTTTTCTTGAGACGCGTAACCAGCCTGAGCGTGTTCGCATACGATCCCTGCGCCGCTGCGGCGATTGTCGACAGCGAGATAGGGTTCGTCGATATCATCGCAAGGATGGCCGCCTCCTCATCAGACAATCCCGGCAAGTTGTCAGACTGATCCGCCGGCTTGATGTGATAATACTCGAGAATATCATCAGGTGAGATGACAGGTATGGCTCCCTGGCGGATAAGTCTGTTGCATCCGACAGAAAGCTCGTCACCGATCCGCCCGGGTATGACAAAAACATCCTTGCCCTGTTCAAGTGCGGCATCAACAGTGATAAGAGAACCCGATCTCTGACGAGCTTCGATCAGAAGAATCCCGTCAGAGAGTCCGCTTATGATACGGTTTCTGAGTGGAAAGTTTTGCGGCAGGGCTTGGTAGGTGGAAGGATACTCACTTATGAGCCCACCCTTCTTTTGCATTTCACGATAGATCTTTTCATTTGACTTTGGATAGATCACCTCGACACCGCACCCCAAAACAGCATAGGTTTCGCCATCGGCTTCTAACGCACCGCGATGAGACCAACCATCTATACCTCTGGCCATCCCACTGATAACTAAAACACCTGCCTTTGCGAGACGATAACTAAAAAGCCTTGCCATATCTCTTCCGTAGGGTGTACACTCTCTCGCACCGACTATACCGATGGCCGGTCTGTCGGGATCGGGAAGTGAACCCAAGACGAAAAGCTGCTCGGGTGGATCATAGAGACTTAGAAGCTTTTTTGGATAATCAGGATCTTTTTTTCTGATAAATCTAACTTCTTTTTTAGTGACTCTTTTAAACTCATCAAGAATGCTCATCCTTTTAGAAGGATCGGACAGTCTGGCCACAACATCGGGTGCGATATTATATCTTTTGTTACGAGTTTTTTCTTCTATATTATAACCCATATAATCATGTATATTAATCTGATCATCATCATGCGACATAATAAAACCAAATCTGTATTTCCTTATCCGACTTTCAACCTCTTCTTTAGACGAAAGAAATAAAGAAAGAATATCACCGAATATCTCCTGTAGGATACGCTTGCCTACAGGACCTATACCGACTATCTGTGCGATCCAAAAGTCCGCTGTTATTTCGATATCCATCATCGCTCACCTCCCCAATATTTTTTATTTATGGAACGAAGTGAGATCGCCTGTGCAAGATGATCTACCGAGATATCATCACTAAGCTCTCTGTCAGCTATAGTCCTGGCGACACGTATGATTCGATTGAGTCGTCTCATGCTGCACTGCTCTTCCTCAAAAAACTCCTTTAGATAATCCATCTCTTCTTTTCCGAGCGGACAGTATTTTTCCATCTGCTGACCGGAGAGCTCACCGTTATACGAGATCGTATCCGTGCGATATCTCTTTTGCTGGATCGCTACGGTCCGCTCGACTCTTTGCCTGATCTGCTCGGATGTCTCTCCGTGCGAACCGTAAAGACCAAACTCAGGCATCGCAAGCTCCACGCTCATGTCCATTCGATCAAGCAGCGGCTCACTCACCTTATCAAGATATCTGTGGATCTCACCCTCGGTGCATCTGCATTTTTCTCTATCCGGGAAAAATCCACACCTGCATGGATTCATGGCAGCCATAAAAATACAGTCGCACGGATATCTTTGTGATCCCTCGACTCTGGATATGGTCACGTAGCCTTCCTCCATCGGCTGGCGTAAAACCTCTATTGTTGATTTGGAATACTCGGGAAGCTCATCAAGAAAAAGAATCCCCTTCGCGGCAAGTGTTATCTCACCCGGCGTCGGTGTACGTCCGCCACCGGTAAGTGCCGTCTGGGTACAGGTATGATGCGGTGCTCTGAAAGGCCTTTCGACAACTATGGGGTGATCCTTGGTCAGCAGTCCGCAGATAGAATAAATCCTGGTGATCTCTAAGCACTCCTCCATCGTAAGCGTCGGCATGATCGTAGGAATCCTTTTTGCGAGCATCGTTTTTCCGGATCCGGGAGGACCTATCATGAGAAGATTGTGCATGCCGCTCACAGCAATCTCTGCGGCATACTTTCCCTGCTCCTGTCCTATTATGTCAGAAAAATCATCAGAAGTTTTTAATCTGTTCCTAAAGGATTCAAAGGATTCCCTGATGGGCGCGATCGGCTTTGATCCGTCCAGATGATCGATGACATCCTTCAGGCAAGAGACTCCTATCACCTCGACGTCACTGAGTACACTCCCTTCAAAGGCATTGTCATAGGGTACTATAAACCTGTGTATACCCTCCTCCCTTCCTTTGAGGATCATAGCAAGCACTCCGTTTACACTGTGAACCTCTCCGTCGAGACCGAGCTCACCTATAAACATCGTATCTTTGGATGCTTCCTCAGGGAGATGCCCGAAGACAATCAAAAGAGCTACTGCGATCGGAAGATCGAAGCTGTTGCCTTCTTTTTTCAGATTTGCAGGGGATAGATTGATAGTGATCCTTTTGGCCGGAAACTTGTAGTTTAGATTTCCTACAGCGATCCTGACTCGCTCCCTGGCCTCCTTAACCGCAGAAGCCAGATATCCGACCATCTCAAAGACCGGCAGTCCGTCCCGCACATCGACCTCGATCCGAATGGACCTCGCCGTAAAGCCGGACACATCTGCCGCCTGAACATAAGTATACATATTTCCCTCCTAACCGGAGGGTCTCTGTTGCTATATCATCATAACGCACTGAGTTTTTGTTTGTCAAGCATTTTCTTGATCTCATCCATAAACGTATTTACATCCTTGAACTCACGGTATACGGATGCAAAACGTACATATGCGACAGGATCGAGTTCCTGAAGTTTATCCATAAGTATCTCACCGATCATGGAGCTCGGTACTTCCTTCTTGCCGAGGTTAAAGATGGTGCTCTCGACGGAGTCAACCAAAGCATTGATCTGATCGACAGAGATCGGTCTTTTGATGCATGAACGGAATACTCCCTTCTCCACCTTCACACGATCATAGGGCTCTCTCTCCTCATTCTTTTTGATGATAAGAAGAGGCATAGCCTCAAGCTTCTCATAGGTGGTAAAGCGCTTTCCGCAAGCCAAGCACTCTCTACGTCTGCGGATGGAACTGTTATCATCTGCAGGACGTGAATCGATAACCTTGGTATCCAAGGCTCCACAAACCGGACACTTCATATGTAAACTCCTTCGTATTATATTTTGAACACATAATATGCTCAAATTTTTATCTTCTATCTACTACATATATTATATTTTTATCAGAAAAATGTCATTTTGTCAAGCATTTTGTTATGATTTCTGGGAATAATGACCACAAAAAGCCATTTTTCGTTTCCAGCCTTTCAAAAACCCCGTATTTTTCCTTGCGTAAAGGCATAAACTATGATACACTGTGTTCTGTCAGTTCAAATGTAAATAAAGAACAAAAATCTAAATCACGGAGCAGATAATATGTGGAATAAAACACTTTTGGACAGTATCGATATAGCAGGTCCCGCACCCGATGCCGAGCCGCAAAGACAGTATTATTATATGAAAAAATGCCGCGAATGGGCCATCGCTGAACAAGACAGGCTCGGAAGAAAGCTGACCTACTTAGCTGAGACTCTGGGATGCCAGATGAATGCCAAGGACTCGGAAAAGATGACGGCCATACTCGAGTATATCGGATATGTTCCCGGCGGCGAGCATGAAAAGAAGGATGGAAAAAGCATCGACGCCGATTTCGTTCTGTATAATACATGCACGGTCAGAGAAAATGCAAATCAAAAGATCTACGGTCACTTGGGATTTTTAAAGAATCAAAAGGAAAAGCACCCCTCGATGAAGATCGCACTCTGCGGCTGTATGATGCAGGAGGATGACGAGATCGAAAAGGTCAAAAAGAGTTATCCTTTTGTCGACCTTGTTTTCGGCACCTACAATATATATAAGCTTGCTGAGCTTTTATATGTGCAGATCTCGTCGGGTAAAAGGATCGTCGATGTCTGGGACGAACCAGGTGATATAGTCGAAGACCTACCCGGCAAACTCAAATACAACTTCAAAACCGGCGTGAACATCATGTATGGCTGCAACAACTTCTGCTCCTACTGTATCGTCCCCTACGTCAGAGGTCGTGAAAGGAGCCGACTCCCTGAGGATATCATCAACGAGATAAAAGGACTCGTCGATGACGGAGTGACAGAGATCATGCTTCTCGGCCAGAACGTAAACTCCTATGGAAAGAAGTTCGGAACAGAGGCCGGTTCATCCGCCGATACCTCTTCCGTCACCGGCAGCGATACTACGACCTTTGCCAAACTTCTGTACAAGGTAAACGAGATAGAAGGATTGAAACGTATCCGATTTATGACCTCACATCCGAAAGATCTGTCCGATGATCTGATAAAAGCTATGGCCGAATGCGACAAGGTCTGTGATCACCTTCATCTCCCACTTCAGTCAGGGAGTAGTTCTATCCTCAGAAAAATGAACCGCAGCTATGATAAAGAGTCATATCTTTTGTTGGTAGATAAGATAAAAAAAGCTCTTCCCGATATCGCACTTACTACAGATATCATCGTGGGATTCCCGGGAGAGACCGAGGAAGACTTCTTAGAGACCCTTGATGTGGTAGACAAGGTCGGCTATGACAGTGCCTATACATTTATCTATTCAAAGCGTACAGGCACCCCTGCCGCCAGGTTTCCGGATGAGGTCCCGGATGATGTCATCAAAGACCGCTTCGATAGATTACTAGATCTCATCCACAGAAAATCCGAGGAGATTTTTTCCTCCCGTGTGGGCAAAACGTACGAGGCACTCATAGAGGAAACAAACGATCACGATCCCTCGATGGTCACCGCCAGACTTTCAAACAACGCCTTAGTCCATCTGAAAGGTGATGCGTCACTGATCGGCTCATACATCCCCGTGACACTTACAGAAAGCAAAGGCTTCTACTATATAGGTGAAGTAAAAAAGCCCTGATCTGACTCAGGGCTTTTATATGGATCATGTATTATAGTTGATCACCAGAAACGGATCATCGTCACTTTATTCTTCTTGACAGTGAACGCGATTCCCTGATGATCGGCATCCTTTTTCTTGCACAGCTTGTTAAACTTTGACTTTGAAATGGTCTTCTCATCGGCTTTATATCCGTCGATGATCTCACAGTTTTTTGCAAGCTTAAACTTGAATGTTGCGGACTTGCTGTATTCGGGTGTGTCTGTAGAACGCTCCCAGTTGACCACAAGACCTTTGACAGTCAGCGTCTTTGATTTGATACCTGCCTTTTTATACTCCGCGCAGTAGTATCCGCCGTTTTTGATCTTCTTTACAGTCTTGGCGGAAGAAACAGTCGATGTAGTAGAAAGCACTCCTACAAAGAGAACCGCCATCATGATAAGGGCAAAAAGTCTTCTTTTCATAATCTACCTCCTAAAAACAAAACATCGTTCCGAACCTTATTGTATCATATTATTCCCTTATCATGCAATATAAAAATGTATAAACACTGACATATTAGTCTAGGTCCATCAAGCCTCTCCGCCGGAACGCCTTTTTTTTGCGATACATACTCCCAGGCCCACCGCGGCGACCAAAGCGATGATCCCCACAAGCAACCACAGCATAGGAGTTGATGAAATAAACGAAGCTACTCCGTCGCTCACCTGTATGTTTGCATCACCGGTACTCTGAGCGTTTATAAACAAAGCCCCACAAGCCACGACCACAGCCAGACAAGCTGCCATGGAGGCATAATAAGTCCATCTGACATGTCTTCTGCGCGGTATGTAAGATGCGTGTTCAACCATGTCAGGCTCGATCAGGTCCATTTTTTCAAGAAAATCCATAGACTCCATACGCGACCTCCATCTGTTGTATCCCGATGCGTCTACACAGGATCGTTAACGTGTCTCTAAAAATACAACCGACAATTGTTCATCATCGGTTGCATTTATTTAAAAAAATTATTTTTGTTAAACTCTCTCCATTTTTTGAAGCCGTTAAAAAGTGCAGGAAGTATAGTCAATGAGACAACAACCTCCATGCCCATCGAAATATACCACGGCAAAGATCCGTGAGCAAAAAACCATCCGATGATCACTGCGATACAGTTGATGACACCGATCAGATTATAAAGGCGCACACATCTTATGATGCCTCCTTCTATGTCCTTTATGATCAAATGCTTGATATGATAACAGATCAAGCACAGATGAGCGAGAAGCATTCAAATGAGATTGCGGGCCTTAAGCAGTATGCAAATATAAATCGATATAGGATAAACAGTCTCCCATACGAACTTCAGGATCCGGATTATCATTCGTTTTATTTCAAGCCCAAGATACTTTCAAAGCAGGAAACCCGAAGGCAGATTGCAGAGAAGCGCAGATCGATTGCGAGGTTGGGGGACGGTGAATTTGCTGCAATAGTAGGCCAAAAACGATGGAATTTTCAATCGGAGTCAGAAGTTCTGGGAGAAAAATTGAAAAAAGTACTCGAAGCAGATGAGGGAGATATACTTATAGGGTTGAATCCGACATTTTATATGAACTTATTTGATCTTCCCGAAGATGATGCAGATGGAGTTAGGGCATATATGCATCCCATGGTAAGACGATTGCATGCTGATCTGCTCAATCCTGACAAACAATATGCGGATGCTTTATTTCATAACATGTATAATAATGAGGATGTAAAAGAACTCAAGCAGATTTGGAATAACAGAGATTGTGTGTTCATAGAAGGAATTCATACCTGCATGGGTGTTGGAAATGATCTGTTTGATAATTGTAATAGTATAGAGCGTATTGTGGGACCGGCGGAAAATGCTGTAGAAAAATATGATGAGATCATGAAAGAAGCTTTAAATCAGACAAAGGACAAATTACTACTAATAGCACTTGGCCCTACAGCTACTGCGCTTGCATATGATCTTTATAAAGAGGGTTATCAGGCTGTAGACATAGGTCATATCGATCTGATA
>ONKC01000113.1 GCA_900318295.1 uncultured Eubacteriales bacterium | reverse complement strand
ATCCTGAGATAAGCTATTCTCAGAGTTCAAATATGGCAATCGCTCGTTTTGCGATCGCTATCAACCGTCGTTTCCAGAGAGACGGCGAGGACAATACAGATTTTTTCAACTGCACGGCTTTCGGTAAAACAGCAGAGTTTGTGGAAAAATACTTCCACAAAGGATCACGGATGCTGCTTACCGGTCGTGTCGAAAACGATAACTATACCAACAAAAACGGGGAAAAGGTCTACAGTGTGCGTATCATCGCAGAAGAGATCGAGTTCGCTGAGCGCAAGTCACAGGATGCTTCAGGTTCCTACAGTGCACCGAGCGGCTCAGGCGACAATCCGATGCCGGCTCCGCCGAATCCGGACAACGCCTCAGGAGATGACGACTTCGTCGAGATCGACAGTACCGTCAAGGGCGATATCCCGTTTTTCTAAAACTCAAGCCGGGAGGTTTTTACTATGGCATTTCAGAAAGAGAAGGGTGGCGCAGACAATCGTCGTCGCGCACCGCGTAGAAGAAAAAAGGTTTGTGCATTCTGCGCAGACAAAGAGTTTAAGTATGTAGATTACAAAGATACGGCTAAGCTGAAGAGATTCCTTTCAGAGAGAGGAAAGATCCTTCCACGTCGTGTCACAGGTACATGTGCAAAGCATCAGAGAGCGCTTACATCTGCAATTAAGCGTGCTCGTCACGTAGCACTTATGCCATATGTCATCGATTAAGAAGCATAAAAAAATCCCGGATGCAAGCATCCGGGATTTTTTTATGCTTCTTCCTTATGCACCTTATGAAGCGGCAGATAATCCATCAGCATCTGCTTCAGATCCGACTGCCTGATCGGCTTGGTCAGATAGTCAGTAAACCCTTCCCTGATATAGTTTTCCTTAGCTCCCGCAACTACATTTGCGGTAAGCATGATAACCGGTGTCTCTTCATTTGGGTCATCCTGTCTTTCACGCATATGATGGAGTGTTTCTATACCATCCATCTCAGGCATACGATGATCCAACAGGATCAGATCGTAGCCGGTATTTTTCGTCATATCCAGACACTCCTGACCACCGGGTGCTGTCTCTATTTTAATCTCAGTATCCTTTAACAGATTTTTTATAACCTTTAAGTTTGTCTCAACATCATCGACAACGAGTATCCTGGCCTCGGGTGCGGTAAAGTTGGTCGCCGCGCGGAGGATAACCTCATCGGCTCCGGTCGCATGCGGCACAAACTTGCCCATTCCTTTTTCGGAAACGATCTTTTGAGGGAACTCTACGAAGAACTCCGAGCCCTCTCCGTACACACTCTTTACCCAGATCTTTCCGCCCATCAGCTCTACAAGCTGCTTTGAGATGACAAGTCCAAGGCCCGTTCCTTCGATGTTTCTGTTGTGCTTTTCATCCACGCGCTGGAAGGACTGGAAAAGCTTCTCCTGATCTTCTTGCCTGATCCCGACTCCCGTGTCGGCGACCGAGATACGGATCATAGCTGTTTCTATACTTGTTTTTCTCCAATGGAGTTTGATAGTTATCGAGCCTTCGTTTGTGTACTTTACGGAATTGGTCAAAAGGTTTGTGATGATCTGTCTGATTCGTGTCTCATCTCCGTAAAGCTGCTCGGGAACCGTAGGATCTGTCTCAACCTTCAACTCGATATTTTTCTCCTCGGCACGCTTCACTATGAGGTTGTAGCTGTCAGTAAGCAAAAATGCCGTCCAGTACTTTATCGGTTGCAGATCGACCTTTCCGGACTCTATCTTTGAGAAGTCCAGGATATCGTTTATGAGGCCGAGAAGTGTTTTACTTGCCCCCTTAATATCTGACGCATATGTCTTTATTGACTCTTCTCCGCTCTCCTTTAGGACCATCTCATTGAGTCCGATGATAGCGTTCAGCGGAGTTCTGATCTCGTGCGACATATTCGCGAGGAACTCCTCTTGCATTTTATTGGCCTGGATGGCTTCCAGACGCTCATTTTCTACTGTTACCGCATTTCTTATGAGTCTGAACACGGCCATTGACAGCATAAACAAAAATCCTATGCCAAGGCCTGTAGCTCCGATCCTGATCGGTCGTATCAGATACATAACTATCTGGAGCACACCGGTGACCACAACACCGCTCATACCTATGACCACATGTATGTATGGCTTAACCCGGTGCTTTTTTATATCTATTATCGATGTGACAACAAATGAAAGGAAAAACATTCCCATCACGATGAATGTAGATATTATCGATGAATGGAAATCCACTACATTAAGAACCTGAAGAACACAACTGGTCAGCGTGGAAATAACTGAGATAACGCAAATTATGCGGTACAGGATACGATATTTTCCCTGCTGAACTTCATTGGCGTAGATCAAAAACGGTATAGGCATCAGCATAAGAATATAATATGCCAAATCGCCGAAAACAGATACGTTTCGCCACATAAACTGTCTGAGAGGCGACTGCGATACGATCCACAAGCCTGCGAATAAAACTCCCCAGCCAAGGTAGATCATATCACCGTCCTTCTCTGAATTTTTATATGAGATTCTGAGCAAAATACCTATAATGATGCAGACAAATGAAAGCAGGCAAAGCAAAATACCCACAAACATCTCTCCGCCAAATGCCGACATTATCTCGAGCCAGATCCCGCCCTGGGATCCGTAATACATATCTTTGATTATGCCCGAATAGCTCGACTGCGACTTGAATTTGATGGTAAGTGTCTTCCCGAGATCCTTCGAAGAAAACTTCGCAAAAAGATATCCCGTGGGGCTTGACTTTCCGAACAGTCTTTTTCCTTCTGTCGAGTACTGCGCTCTGAGCTCGTCATCGACATACACTTTCATATCCTGTCTTGACGACTTGATACACAGATAGCCGTATTTGGAAAGCCCCTCCGGTACTGTCGTTTCGATGACAAACTCCTCGCCCTTTTCTCCCTTAAGTTTTCCGGGAAGGTCCACCGGAATCTTGGTCCCGTCATCAAAAACCTGTGTCCACTGCGGAGTAAAATATCCCCAGAAGTATCCCGAGAGATTCATATCCTCCGGAAGCCTGATCTCCGAAACGAGCACAACAACTATACCTACCAGCAACAGCACTGCAAGGTATATTTTGAAAAAGATAAAATCACGAACTTTTCTTGTTTTATTCTTTGTTTCTTCCGGGTTCTGACTCATCATCCATCCTTATATCAATCAAGAGGGATCTCATGGATCCATCCTTCAGGTGCCTCAATATGTCCCATCTGAATACCTGTCAGTGTTTCATAAAGTTTCTTTGTGATCGGGCCCATCTCATCCATACCACTCGGGAAGCAGATCTCTTTTCCGTGGTCATTGATCTTTCCGACCGGAGAGATGACTGCCGCAGTACCGCAAAGACCGCACTCGGCAAACTCCTTGACCTCCTCAAACGGAACAACACGTGTTTCAGCTTTAAGTCCAAGATATTTTTCAGCAACATACATAAGTGAACGTCTCGTGATGGACGGAAGGATACTGTCAGACTTCGGTGTAACGACTGTGTTATCCTTTGTTACGAAAAGGAAGTTTGCTCCTCCTGTCTCCTCGACGTTTGTGCGTGTAGCCGCATCAAGATACATATTCTCATCGAAGCCTTTGTCATGAGCATCGACGATGGCATGAAGACTCATCGCATAGTTGAGTCCTGCCTTTATATGTCCGGTTCCGTGAGGAGCTGCTCGGTCAAAATCACTGACACGGATGGTGATCGGCTTGGCGCCTCCTTTGAAATACGGACCTACCGGTGTACAGAAAAGTCTGAACTGGTACTCGTCAGACGGCTTAACTCCGATGACCGGGCCGCTTGCAAACATATACGGGCGGAGATAGAGAGTCGCACCCGAACCATATGGCGGAACATAATCCGCATTTGCCGCTACCACCTTGTTCACTGCATCGATAAATCTGTCTGCAGGAAACGGCGGCATCTCAAGCCTCTTCGTCGTGTCGATCATACGCTCGGCGTTCAGATCCGGGCGGAATGTCACGATACGGCCATCCTCTGTGGTATATGCCTTTAAGCCCTCAAAACAACTCTGTGAGTACTGAAGAACTCCGGCACACTCACTCATTGTGACGGTATCATCCTCTGTCATAAAACCGTCATCCCACTTGCCATCTTTGTAGTTTGACACATAGCGGGCTCTTGTTTTCTGATAACCAAAGCCGATATTATGCCAATCGATGTTCTGCTTCTCCATACTGATTCCTTCTTTCTTTTTTAGAATTGATGAAACAATTACATATAATATACATCATTTCAGTAAAAAATACAAGGATAAGTTGAAAGATGCGTTATTTTATGGTATGATAAACTCATATTGACGAAAACAAGGAGACCTACAGATATGAGAAAGTTTCTGCACGTCATGCTTATATTGCTCGGATGTGCCGCCATGGCCTATGGCGGATATCTGCTTGCAGTACATAAAATGACCGAGAACGTGGAACCTCCCACGCCACCGCTCGCTGCTGCAAACACGCCCGCAGTAAGCGGCTCTGCCGTGACCGGTCCCGCCACGACTCCCCAGACTATCGATAATGAGGATCCCAACGCTGACCCTTCCGTCACGGAGATCACCTTTTCCGCATGCGGAGACAATCTGATCAACTCCTATCTTTACAACCAGGCAAAAGCTCGTGGCAAAAAAGGCAAGTACGACTTTTCATACTGCTATGACAAGGTCAAAGACTTTTTCATGAATACTGATCTGAACTGGATAAATCAGGAAACCCTGGTCACCGATACTCTCCCACCGAGCACCTTTCCCAGGTTCTCCACCCCGGGAGATATAGCAAGAAATCTGTACGATATCAACTTCAGAGTCTTTTCCCTGGCAAACAACCATTCCTATGATCAGAGGGAGAAGGGACTTACAGAGACAGTAAAGTTCTGGAAAAAAATGCCGGATGATATGCATAAGAGA
>ONKC01000064.1 GCA_900318295.1 uncultured Eubacteriales bacterium | reverse complement strand
TCTGAAATACGATGTATTCAGATGGTTAGTTTGCTATACAGTTTTTTCATTTTCAAAAATAATCTAAAAACTACTTGACTTTTAATAGTTTGTCACCTCTATTTATACTACTTTATATGTCCAACCCCGTGGTCACGCATTACAATGTCAGATCCATAACTGCCTTTATCGTGTGCATACGGTTTTCAGCCTCGCGGAATACCGTCTCAGCATGCGCCTCAAACACCTCATCCGTAACCTCAAGTTCCTTTAATCCAAACTGCTCGTAAACCTTTTTACCGATCTCAGTCTTCAGATCATGAAACGCCGGAAGACAGTGCATAAAAATTGCTTCAGGCTTGGCATTTTTCATGGCAGCAGCATTGACCTGGTACGGTGAGAGTGCCTCGATACGCTCCTTCCAAACCTCCTCGGGCTCGCCCATGGAAACCCAAACATCGGTATAAAGAACATCCGCATCCTTCGTGCCCTTGTCTACATCTTCGGTAAGAGTGATACTTCCGCCGCTTTGTTTTGCATATTCTTCACAAACCTTTACAAGCTCAGCATCCGGGAAGTATTTTTCTGAAGTACATGCAGTAAAGTGCATACCCATCTTTGCACAAGCTATCATAAGCGAATTACCCATATTGTAGCGGGCATCTCCCATATATGTGAGCTTGATACCCTTGATATGTCCAAACTCCTCTTCGATCGTCAGCATATCGGCAAGCATCTGTGTCGGATGGTATTCATTTGTAAGGCCGTTCCAAACAGGCACATCCGAGTACTTTGCAAGCTCTTCCACAATCTCCTGACCGTAGCCACGGTACTCGATACCGTCAAACATGCGGGACAAAACCCTAGCTGTATCAGCGATGCTTTCCTTCTTTCCGATCTGAGACCCCGACGGATCAAGATAGGTCACACCTATCCCCAGATCATGACCTGCAACCTCAAAAGAACACCTTGTCCTAGTACTTGTTTTTTCAAAAATAAGAGCGATATTTTTACCCTCATGATGTCGATGCACAAGGCCTCTTTTTTTCATATCTTTGAGCATTTTCGCATGGTCAAGCATATACCTAATTTCTTCGGGAGTAAAATCCCTCAAAGTCAAAAAATCGCGTCCCTTTAAATCCATTATACAACCTCCGTTTCAAGTAAAAAATTATCAAAAAACAAAAATTATAATTACAACTGTTATTAACAGCAATTTAACGTATTGTTTATCTGTGACGATCAACCTCATAGGATAATATCGCTGCAGACACTGCTGCATTCAACGACTCGAGCTCACCACTCATCGGAATCTTTATCAGCTTGTCACATTTAGTTACGGTCTCATCAGTAAGCCCGTTGGCTTCATTTCCGATCAGCACCGCAACCTTGCCGCCATAGTCAGGCTCCCTGTAATCCACCGCCCCATCAAGATACGCTCCGAACAAAGTAAAACCACTCTTTTTTAAACGATCCAATTCAGTAGTAAGATCATCCTCGCATACTATACAGGGAACTCGTAAGACAGATCCCATAGTCGCTCTGGTAACCTTGGGCTGATAAACATCCGCGCATCCTTTGGACAGCATCACACCGTCCATCCCGGCGCCCTCAGCCGTCCTGATAATAGTGCCAATATTACCCGGATCTCTCACATCCTCAAGACATATTAATTTACAGTTTTTATTCGAAAACAATTCATCAACATCATACTCAGGAAACCTTACTATAGCAAGAATCCCCTGCGGCGTCACGGTATCGGAAATCTCCTTAAACAGCCCACTCGATACCACATCAGTAACGTCCAGATCATCACATAGTTCGACAACATCCTCGGAAAGAAAGATCTCATCAACCAGTCCTCTCTTAACCGCTTCTCTTACTGCCTTAAAGCCCTCGATCACAAACCGCCTTTCCTCACGTCTAGTCTTCGATTTCTCAAGGAGTTTTTTTATATGTTTTATCTTATTATTATCCTTACTACTAATCATCTGATCACCTGATAGTATTCTTCATAACAAGCCGTAGTTCTGTGAGCACATACAAGATGAAAAACAATCGTATGTATCATCTCAAAATGCCATCTGGGACAGCGTGACGCGAATGCTCTCGGGATGAGAAACATGTATTATCGTGAGGGATGTCCATCATACGTCGTTGCGCAGGTGAGGTCAGAAAACTCGAAGAGTTTTCTCGAACCGCACAACGTGACGTATGATGAAAAAGCGCAAGCGGGCCCTCACGAATACATGTACTCATCCCGACCACGCGTCACGCGTCCAAGCATGCGTAGGAGTTTCTCACAGATACACGCTCTCATCTCGTAAGGCACATCACGCGTCTGTATGAATCAAAGCCTGATCCCGAGCTTTTTCAGCTCCTGATACAGCAGATGCACCGGCAACCCCACAACATTATAATAATCCCCTTCTATGCCGGTAATATACTTTGCAAACGCACCCTGTATCCCATATCCCCCCGCCTTATCATAAGGCTCCTTCGAGGTGATATACTCCTCAAGTTCGATCTCATCAAGTTTGCCGACATGCACCACAGTCTTGTCATGAAAAGTCCTGCCGCGATCCTGTCTTCCGTCCTGTAAAGTCAAAAGAGCGACCCCGGTATAAACCTCATGAGATCTCCCCTCTAGCATATGGATCATCTTCCTGGCCTCAACCACAGATGTCGGTTTTCCGATGATCTTGTCATCGACAACAACAACCGTATCCGCTCCGATCACGATCGCCTTGTCAGCCGGTCCTATACGAAGAGTCGTACCGTCAACCAGAGGTTCCCTCATCCAAAGGCTCCCGTGCTGACACACCAGGCCCTCTGCCACGGCCATCGCCTTGCGGTTGGCAAGCACACTCGTAACCATGGCGGGATCCGTAGAACTCACCTCTTCATCAGTTTCCGATATGATCACCTGAAAGGAAATCCCCAGTCTCTGCAGTAATTCCTTACGTCTCGGAGACTGGGAAGCCAGTACAAATTGTATAGTTTGACTCATTATTTAAAATACTCCACGCCGCTCTCAAACAGCAGCTGATCCTGATTGCCGAAAAGATTGACTGCAACGCCCTTACCGATACGCTCGGAATGAACCATCTTGCCGAGTACCCTTCCGTCAGGACTTGTAATACCCTCGATCGCACCGTAGGATCCGTTGACATTGAAGTCCTCATCCATGGTCGGTTTGCCGTCAGCATCAACATACTGAGTCGCCACCTGGCCATTTTTGTAAAGCTTATCTATCCACTCGCTATCAGCAACAAATCTTCCCTCACCGTGAGAAGCCGGCACGGTATAAACACCGCCAAGTTCAGCCTTCTTAAGCCACGGGGATTTGTTTGTAACGATCTTGGTATATACGGATCTCGACGCATGCCTTCCTATGCTGTTTGTGGTAAGTGTCGGTGAATCCTCCTTCTGAGTCGTGATCCTTCCATACGGAACGAGTCCCAGCTTGATAAGCGCCTGGAATCCGTTACATATGCCGAGCATCAGACCGTCTCTGTCGTCAAGCAGCCTGTGAACAGCCTCCACGATAACCTCGTTTCTGAAAACCGAAGTAATAAACTTTGCCGAACCGTCCGGCTCGTCTCCGGCTGAAAAGCCTCCCGAGAACATCACGATCTGTGATGAATCAATAGCCTTCTTAAATGCTTCAACCGAATCTCTGATATCGGATTCGCTCATGTTTTTAAATACGATAGTCTCGGTATCGGCTCCGGCACGTCTGAATGAAGCATGGGTATCATACTCGCAGTTTGTGCCCGGGAACACCGGAATAAACACCTTAGGTCTTGCAATCTTGTGCTTACATACGTATACGCTCTCGCCGGCCTTTTCTACATCATAGACCTCATCACGAAGCGCCGGTCCTTCCGGAGCTGAGTGTGTCGGGAATACCTTCTCGAGCGGAGCCTGCCATGCAGCCAGAGCCTCCTCTAACGAAAGACTTTCCTCACGATAAACAAACTCAGGTGTATCGATCACCTTTCCGAGTCTGTCATATATGATTCCTGCCGCATCGAGCTTTGCAAGATCATCCTCAGCTATCTCAGCTACGATCTCTCCATAGTTCTTGGAAAAATAGAAAGCAGGTTCCTTATGCTTGCAGAATTTGACTCCAAGCTTGTTACCGAATGCCATCTTGGCAAGTGCTGCAGCTACTCCCTCACTGTCCAAAGCATATGCTGATTTTATGATGCCTTGGCGCATAAGTGTCGTAATCTTCTGATATTGTGTCATAATCTTATCAAAATCAGGAAGATCATACGAATCCTTCTCGATATTGAACTTCACGAGACGATCACCCGGAGTCTTTAACTCATCAGTGATAACATCAGATATCTTTGCTACATCCACAGCGAATGAACAAAGTGTCGGAGGAACATCGATATCATTAAACGTTCCCGACATCGAATCCTTTCCGCCTATGGAAGGAAGTCCGAGCTTCATCTGCGCATCATACGCACCGAGGAGTGCTGACATAGGCTCTCCCCATCTCTTTGGATCCTGCGTCATGCGCTTAAAATACTCCTGGAAAGTGAAACGAATCTTGGTCATATCACCTCCGGAAGCAACGATCTTTGCAACTGAAGTAAGTACCGCATACTGAGCTCCGTGATACGGACTCCAGCTCATCAGGTACGGATCCATGCCGTAGCTCATCATGGTCACTACATCGCTCTCACCGTCCTCTACCGGAAGCTTTGCGATCATAGTCTGGATCGGCGTCATCTGGTAACGTCCGCCATATGGCATGGTAACCGTAGAAGCACCAATGGAGCTGTCGAACATCTCCACAAGTCCACGTTTAGAACAACTGTTAAGATCCGACAACCTGCGAAGCATAGCGGATTTAAACGAATCAACTTTATCTGAAGTTGTCAGATAATTATCATTTTTTGAAGGACTTGATACCACAACATCAGTCTCCTGATGAGCACCGTTTGTATCAAGGAAAGCACGTGAGATGTTTACTATCTCCTTGCCTCTCCAATTCAGAACAAGTCTCGGAGACTCCGTAACCGTAGCCACACATACAGCCTCTAAGTTCTCCTCAGCTGCGTATCCGAGCATCTTGTCGACATCCTTCGGATCTACAACTACAGCCATTCTCTCCTGCGACTCCGATATAGCAAGCTCCGTACCATCAAGTCCGGCATATTTTTTCGGAACCTTATCAAGGTCCACCGTAAGTCCCGGTGCAAGCTCTCCAATAGCTACTGACACACCGCCGGCACCAAAATCGTTACATTTTTTAATAATATGAGCAACCTCGCCGCGACGGAAAAGACGCTGAATCTTTCTTTCGGTCGGCGGATTACCCTTTTGAACCTCGGCTCCGCACGTATCAATGGATGCAGTGGTATGAGCCTTGGATGATCCTGTAGCTCCTCCGCATCCGTCACGTCCGGTACGTCCTCCGAGAAGGATGATCACATCTCCCGGATCGGAATTCTCTCTGATAACATTTTTTCTCGGAGCAGCACCCATGACTGCGCCGATCTCAAGTCTTTTAGCAGCATAATTAGGATGATAAATCTCATCAACAAGTCCTGTTGCAAGACCGATCTGGTTACCGTATGAGCTGTAACCCGAAGCAGCTCCCGTAACGATCTTTCTCTGAGGGAGCTTGCCCTCCATCGTCTCGGAAAGCGACTTCGTCGGATCGGCAGCACCCGTAACACGCATTGCCTGATACACATAACCTCTTCCCGAAAGCGGATCACGGATCGCACCGCCGAGACATGTTGCAGCCCCACCGAAGGGCTCGATCTCTGTAGGATGGTTGTGCGTTTCATTTTTGAAAAATACCAACCACTCCTCAGTCTCAGGTCCCTTTCCGTAGTCGACGCTCACCGGTACGACTATGGAGCAGGCATTGATCTCATCGGATACCTCCATATCCTCAAGCTTACCGGCCTCACGAAGCTCCTTCATCGCAAGCAGGGCGATATCCATCAAAGATACATACTTATCATCACGCCCTGCATACATGGTATCATGGGCTTTTTTATATTTTTTATAAGTTTCCTCGATCGGAGCTCTGTAGTCACCGTCCTCAAACTTGACATCCGTAAGCTCCGTAAGGAATGTTGTATGGCGGCAGTGATCGGACCAGTAGGTATCGAGCACTCTGATCTCAGTTACCGAAGGATCGTGAGGAGTCTCACTTCCGTCCCATCCGCCGCTGAAATAGTTTTGAATATGTTTAAAATCCGCAAAGGTCATAGCGAGTCCGAGCGAATCATAAAGCTTACGAAGTTCGGCCTCATCCATGCTTATAAAACCATCAAAAATCTTTACATCCTCAGGTTCCGGATAAACCGCAACAAGAGTATCGGGAACAGTCTCATCGGTCTGTCTCGAATCAACCGGGTTGATACAGTAACTGTGGATCTTTTCAAGCTCTTCATCACTAAACTCACCCGAAAGAACATAAGTCGTCGCTGAACGTATCACCGGTGACTCTGTCTCATCAAGCAGGCGCACGCACTGTTCGGCTGAGTCCGCTCTCTGATCGAACTGTCCCGGAAGATACTCAACCGAGAATACATGATCGTTTCCATCCTTAGGAAACTTATCCTCAAAAAGGATATCAACAGGAGGCTCGGAAAACACCGTAACCAAAGCCTTCTTAAAAACATCCTCGCTGACGTTTTCCACATCATAGCGTACCAGCACACGAACATCCTTAAGTCCGCTCAGATTAAGATACTCCTTAAGCTCCTTTTTAAGTTCCTTTGCGTGTACGGCATACGCAGGTTTTTTCTCGACATAGATTCGTTTGACCGCCATGTGACTTCCCTCCATTGTCATAAATTAGTTAATACTGATAAATACTCCGGGTATTTACGTCAGCAGCATCAGGCTGTGATTCCACCGATAGTCACGCGCTCCTTCCAGTAACCCGTAACCTTGAACTTGTACTGCTTTGAAAGAGTCTCATCATAGTACTTCTGGTACTGTGAGTCTTCCTCGGCAGATATCTTATTCTTAACCTCGCTGTCATACGCTGCAGGGTCATTATTGTTTATCATCTTGAATACATAGTAAGCCTTATCCGTCTCAAGTACATCTGATATCTGATCGTTATTCATCTTCTTGATGATAGCTCTGGTAGCCTCATCGGCAAACTCCTTATCGCTCTCAAGAAGGTTCTGAGTAGAATAAGAGATTCCTGTGTTATCATCCTTACCATCGTTATCCTTATCAGTCAAAAGCTTTGTAAAGTCGCTTGCTGTCTTAGCTTTTTTCTGAAGTTCCTGAAGATCAGCCTTTGCCTTTTTAAGTGTTGCTTCATCCTTGAGTGGTTTGGTCTCCTCTTTTGAAGACTCATCCTCTTTTGAGATCGTGTAATACTGAAGTGTGTACTGACGGAAATCAGCCTTATTCACCTCAGCTGTAAGCTTTGCATCATCGATATCAAATCCGTCGATAATCTTTTTCTTTTCCTTGTCCGCAAGCTTCTGTTTCTCGATAGAATCGCGAACATCGCTCTCCGAAAGTCCCTTGACGCTCTTCGGAAGCTTCTCGATCTGTTCCATGGCATCCTTTACTGACTTATCAACCTCAGACTTCTCAGCATCGTCAAGTGTCACACCGTCCTTCTCGGCCTGCATTACCAGAACCTCTCTCTGCTTCAAGAGGTTCATGATCTGCGTTTTGGATGACTCAGAAAGAGTACCGTTTCCCTGCTGAGTATCCCAATCCATACCATAATTGTTATACATAGACTCCATCTGATATATGTCATATACAGAATCAGTATAGTAAACCGTATTCGTAGTCGTCTCTCCGTTTGCGGCAGGTCCCTCCACTGTCAGGATCGGACGCGGTCTGAGCTGCGTAAAGCATACTACAAAAACGCCCCCAAGTACGGCAAGAATACCGACGATGATAAGGATCAGATTCTTCCTCGACTTAGCTTCAGCCTTCTCAGCCTTCTTGTCGGGAGTTTTGATCCCCTGCTCTTTGATGATTTTCTTTGCTTTGTTCATTTTCTTTCTTTCCTCCGTTACACAAAAAACATATTTGTGCGCCTTAAAACGGCACACTTTGATATTGTACCACAAATTCATTCGGCGTGCAACATTCAAATAGGAAAGTTCTGTGTTTTTTCTATGAACACTTGACAATCCTCTCCAAAGATGATAATATATCACCTGATGTGCAGGAGTGGCGGAATTGGCAGACGCGCAGGCTTCAGGTGCCTGTGGTGGCAACATCGTGTGGGTTCAAGTCCCATCTCCTGCATAAGAATAAGGCACAACATTTGTTGTGCCTTATTCTTATCCATGAGATGGATAACTTGACCCACACCGTGGTCAAGTTTTGCCCCGCAAAACTTGAAGTAAACTGAGCGAAGCGAAGTTTACTGTTCAACGTCCCATCTCCTGCTATGCAGAGATACGACTTGATCTGCCGAAGCCGAGTCTCATTGTTTATTTATTGTTATCACCGGACTGCTTATACCGGCCCGAGAAAAGGAGTTCAGTGTGAAAAATCACACTGATATGCTGATTTTTCACACGGCTATTTGTGCCGGAGCGTCACAAATAGCCACTGATGGCAGACGAGAACCGGATGTTCTCGTCGCCACTCCGTCGCTACGCTCCGGAATGGAGGTTAATATGAGAATCAGCGTAGGCATGCTTTTATTCGCACTATTCGACTCAGGCGTGGCGTTTTTCCTGGTCTACTACGTAACCAAAGCAAAGTTCGGCGGAGACCAAAAATCCCTCGCACGCATACTCGGTGCGGTACTCGGAACCCTGACCTTCATCACCTACTTCGCGGTGATCGTCTGGTTCAACACATATCCGATCACGGCATCGGATACGGTAAAACAGATAGTTTACTGGATGCCGATCGTCCTTTCGATACTGATGCTCATACTGATCTGGTTGTCCAAGCCTCAAAAAAGCCTGACCGACGAAGAAGAAAACGAAGAAGGTAGCGATGCTTCAGAAGAAGGCGAAAACGGGAATGAAGAAAACGAGGAAACTCCGTTATAAATACGAAAAACAAAACCCCTCTGCAAAATGCAGAGATGTTAAAAAACACCGCTGCTGAACGCAGCGGTGTTTTTGATCAAATCTATAAGTCAATAAGTCAATAACCAAACTATCAGATCAGCTTCTCGCCGGCGCGTCTTCCTCTTTTGTAATCAGCCTTTGAGATCTTATCAAAGCTCTTACCTGCAAGATAGATAAATCCATGAACCTTGCCCGCCGATGTGAAGTAGATTCTCAAACGATAATTGATCTTTCCGGATTTATAAACAAACTCCGTATACTTGGATACCTTGAGCTTTTTACCGGAATTGAACTGCTTCTCGTAAAGGAACGGATCACTCTTTTTACTGCATTTCTTAAGCTCGATGTCACCATACTCGCGTATTACGTCATTAACGGTTTTTCCGATCCTGATCCCTCTGTAGGTGCTTCCGTATTTGTTCGGCTTGCCCCACTCTCCGTCATAGTACCATGCATATTTCTTTGCACGTTTCTTGAAATATGATACAAAGTTGGTCGGACGATACATCGAAAAATCAGTCTTTCCAAATGCTTTAACCACACGTACGTCACACGAATAAGTGTTTCCGGCTGCGTCTGCGCGGATCACTGTCGTACCCGCTGCCACAAGCTCTACCGTACAAGTTACAGATGTATAATCAGCTGCATACTCAATCTTTGAAGCCTTCGCAACTGCATCATTATCCGACTTAAATGTCACTCCTGAAAGAGTGGAGGTTCCACCCGGAATATTTGTAAGAGTGATCTTTACGCTCTTTCCTGCCATAGCATTGATGCTTGTCTTGTCAAGCATCAGAGATCCTGCTCCAAGCGGAGGCAACGCCCCATCCGAAGGTACATCACCGACAACAGGTGCAGTCTGATCTGTAGGATCTTTGATATCCGGAGCAACTTGTGGGTCCTCTGCAAGTTTAATCTTTGTTGTCTCGTCGGTCTTTGCCAAAGCATTTCCCGTCGTCACGGGTGCGCTTCCGAAGGCAATAGCCATAGCGAGAACCATACCACATACTCTGTATGCACTCTTTCTCATCTTTTTTCTTCCTTTCTTTTTTGCATCAAAAATGACGCAATCTCGTTATTTTTCTTCTCAGCTATGCATTATACTACATTTTTTCTGATTTGTCTACACTTATCGTAAAAATTATTAAATTTATTACAAAATTGTAACATTTATAACAGATAGATTCATAACGAACTAACTGAGTTCGACAGCTCCCGTGTAAAGCTGATAGTAGCGTCCTTTCTTCTCTAAGAGTTCCTCATGCGTACCGCGTTCGATGATCTCTCCCTTTTCGAGTACACAGATCATATCACATCGTCTGACGGTCGAAAGCCTGTGCGCGATGACAAAGGTAGTCCTACCCTTCATAAGTCGCTCCATACCGTGATCTATGTGCATCTCGGTACGCGTATCAACAGAGCTTGTAGCCTCATCGAGCACAAGGATTGGTGCGTGAGATATCGCAGCTCTGGCTATATTCAAAAGCTGTCGCTGTCCCTGGCTCAAGTTCAACCCGTCACCCTCAAGGATTGTCTCGTATCCGTCCTCAAGTCTCATGATAAAAGAATGCGCACTCGCGATCCTTGCT
>ONKC01000063.1 GCA_900318295.1 uncultured Eubacteriales bacterium | reverse complement strand
CTGACTAGCAAGCTCCAGTAATTCGTCGAGCTCCTGAACCGACAGATCCAGGACATTCATCAGGTGTCGCATGGCTTCCTCCTCTCATATACACACATATAATACATATTACTACATTTTGTGGAAATAAGCAAGGATTTTTGCAAAAAACCAAATTTATTGTTTTTAGCATTGACTTTCATATGTGTATAATTTATAATCGAAACATCAATTTATCTTTGGAGCCATGGCTCCGGACCGGAGAACGCATGAAAAAAGAAAAATGTTTATGCCGAATCATACTATCCCGCCTGTCACTCTTTATTTTTATGCTTTTTATCGCATTCTCAATTCATTTATCTGTAAACAGCACTCCGGCTTTAGCAAAAACAAACACCCACTATTTTATAAAGAATGCTCGCAGAGGTGTAAGCTTTTGTAAGACCAACCGTCTTAAAAAATACAAAGTATACGCCACAAACGCCAACTGCTCCATCTCGATCAACCAGTATTACGGAAATTATGATATATACTCAGGTTCAAAGCTTGGTGACACAACATTTATCATCAAGTACAAGTTGAAGAAAAGAAAAAAATGGAAAAAGCTTCAGATTAACGCCCATGTTATCGGAAAAAAAAAATATGCCAAGCAATGCTTTTCCAAGCAGAACAAATACAGAAAAAAGAAAAAAAGAAAAAAGCTTGTTTGGTCTGATGTCGCTTACAGTTTTGCCAAATACAGACTGAAGCGAAGCGGATTCGACAGACACCAAAATCTGCAGCGCGACGCCAGAGAGTTTTTCGGAAGCTACTACTATACCGGCAAAATAAAGGTCGGAGAAAACCTGATTTGGTCTTCCGTTACCCATAGTCCCTATAAAGCACTTGAGTTTTGGAAATCCAGTGCCAGGCACAAAAAAAACTTGCTCAGAAAAAAATACCGTTGCGGTGCTATGGCTCTTACAAAAAGCACATGGATTGCCGTATTCTTTGAAAACAAGCCTTCAGTTCTGAGTAACTTCGCAAAACCTAAAGCCTAAAGAAAGCATAATTCAGTAAATTAAATGGCCGGAGCTTATTACTCCGGCCATTAATATACATAACAATTGATCAGATTCATCAAACGTCAATCATCTTCGCCCTCGTCATCATCATCACCCGAATCGTAATCATCGTCGCCCGAATAGTCATCCTCGTCGTCCGAATAGTCATCCTCATCGTCCGAATAGTCATCCTCATCACCGGTCAGAACAACATTAACCTTAACCTCGGCATATTTATCTTCATTTCCCTTGTAAGTGATCTTGATATTAGCTGTACCAAAATTAACTAAAGTCAATGTCCCGGCAGGATTTACCTTGACAACTTTTTCATCAGAAGAACTCCAAATAAAATCAGATATTTTTATCTTTTTTTCAGGATCTATCGGGGTATAATCAATATTATATAACTCATCAAAGCTATCGCCCCCTCCGAGCTCAATGGTATATGGCTCCTCGAGATCCATTAAGCTTTCTTCATCCGCATCAAAAGTGAGTTCATCAGTTGCAAACGAAACACTTTCAAGATTATCCTCATCAACCTTTTTTTCCTTGAAGGTAACTGTATATGTATCACACTTCTTTTTATTAGCTACAGATTTGACTGTAATCTTAGTTTTCCCCTCACCGACAACGGTAAGCGTACCTTTACTTGTGATCGTGGCTACTTTTTTATTTGACGACGAAAACTTTACTGCCTTAGATATCGTCCCCTTGCCTTTTTTTATCTTAACTGAATATTTGATCTTGATGCTATCACCGACAAAAATAGCACCTATGTCTTTTTTGTTAGTGATCTTCACAGAAGTGATCTTCGTCTTTTCTTTCTTCTTTTTGGCAAGACCCGTTGCAGCATTTGGTGCCAAACCGATAAGCATAGCAAGAACCAAAAGTGGAACAATGATTTTCTTGATAACCTTCATCATAATAACCTCCATTCCGAAGCGTAGCGACGGAGTGGCGACGAGAACATCCAGTTCTCGTCTGCCATCACTAATACCTCCTTTTTTGACTACTAGAACAACCCTTTGATACGTCCTTTCTCATCAACATCAACGTGTTCTGCCGCAGGCTTTTTAGGAAGTCCCGGCATGGTCACGATAGTACCGGTAAGAGCTACAACAAATCCCGCTCCGGCACTTACATAAACCTCTCGGATATGGATGACATGATCGATAGGTCGGCCAAGAACAGATTTATCATCAGATAACGAATACTGATTCTTCGCCATACATACCGGGAAGTGGCCGAATCCAAGCTCGGTAAGCTTTGAAAGCTGTGAAAGCGCTTCATTAGAAAACTCAACTCGTCCGGCTCCGTAAATCTCTGTAGCGATCGTCTCAATCTTTTCTTTAAGAGAGATTGAATCCGGATACAACGGATGATATCCGCTCGGCTTTTTCTCGATAGTCTCCACAACCTTATTTGCAAGCTCTACACCACCATCACCGCCGTCAGCCCATACATCTGCAAGCGCAAACTCTGCCCCCTTACTCTCGCAGAACTCTCTTACATAATTAATCTCAGCCTCTGTATCGGTAAGGATATGGTTAAGAGCAACTATACACGGAACATCAAACTTACCGATATTCTCAATATGCTTTTCAAGATTGGCGATGCCGGTTTTCAATGCTTCTATGTTTTCTTCTTTGAGCTTGTCTTTTGGTACACCGCCATTGTACTTAAGCGCTCTGACCGTACATACTAAAACGACCGCATCAGGATGAAGTCCTGCAAAACGGCTCTTGATATCCAAAAACTTCTCCGCTCCGAGGTCCGCACCGAATCCCGCCTCTGTGATCGCATAATCAGCCAGCTTAAGAGCGGTCTTTGTGGCACGTATCGAGTTACATCCATGCGCAATATTTGCAAACGGGCCACCATGAACCAGTGCAGGTGTGTGCTCAAGCGTCTGAACAAGATTCGGTCTGATCGCATCTTTCAAAAGAGCTGCCATCGCACCTACTGCCTTAAGATCCTTTGCTGTAACCGGTTTGCCTTCATATGTATAAGCAACAATAACCTTTGAGAGACGTTCCTTTAAATCTTTCATGCCTGAGCATAAGCAAAGAATGGCCATGATCTCAGATGCAACCGTAATGATAAAATGATCCTCTCTGGTCACACCGTCAACCTTACGTCCCTGACCTACGGTAACATTTCGAAGTACTCTGTCGTTCATATCCACGCAACGCTTCCATACAATCTGCTTAGGATCGATACGAAGATCATTCCCCTGCTGAATATGATTATCAAGCATAGCTGCAAGTAGGTTGTTTGCAGATGTTATCGCATGGAAGTCTCCGGTAAAATGAAGATTAAGCTCCTCCATCGGTACGACCTGAGCATATCCACCGCCGGCAGCACCTCCCTTAAGTCCGAAACACGGTCCAAGCGAAGGCTCTCTCAACGCGATAATAGCCTTTTTACCGATAACCTGCATCGCCTCTCCGAGTCCGACAGTCACAGTGGTCTTACCCTCTCCTGCCGGCGTCGGATTAATAGCCGTAACAAGGATAAGCTTACCGTCAGGATTCGACTCGAGTCTGTCCATAAGCTCATCAGTCAGCTTTGCCTTATATCTACCATAAGGATCGATCTCGGTATCAGAGATCCCCAACCCTTCTGCGATTTCATAAATCGGCTTAAGCTTTGCAGACATAGCAATGTCGATATCGGACTTTACCTTTTTCATTTTCATGGATTCTTCCTCCCCTTATCATTAAAAAAATGGAGTTTACTCTCATAGTTTATCACACTTTGAGAGAAAACTCCATCATAAATTTATTTTAGTTAAAAAAAATCAATTCAGACTCTTCGATAACAGCACCTGATGATATGATTGATGATCTCATCAGCAGTGTTTATCCCTGTCGCCTGCAAAAGATTTTTAAAATGAGCATTTGAGTTCACCTCACACACAAGCATGCCCTCATCTCCAAACAAAAGGTCAACTCCTGCAAAGTCCGCACCCACAGCGTGTGCCGCCTGCTTTGCAAGCCAAACCTCATCATCAGAAGGCTCATACGCTCTGCATTCTCCTCCGATAGAAGCATTTGCTCTGAAATCCTTCTCTGATGTTCTAAGCATCGCTCCGACCACATCAGCTCCGACCACCTGCAGTCTCACATCCTTACCCTTTGAAGACTTTATAAACTCCTGAAAAATGATCTGATTGCAGCTAAGCTTACTCTCTCCCGTCTTTTTTCCTTTAGTGTTCAGTCCGAAAAGCTCGTAAAGCTGCGTTTTGTTTTTAACCAGATGAACCTGTTCTCCAAAAGAACCGAAGGCCTCCTTGACGATAAAGGGGAAGCCAAGTCTGTCTGAAACTCTGTTTAAAAACACATGATCCGTGAATCCGATATTATCATAGGTCATTGGTGCAAAAATAGTCCGAGGCATGGGTAATCCGTTTGCCATCAGCGCAAGATGAGTTTTTCTTTTATCATCACAGAGAGCTATCGCTTTAGATGAATTGAATACAGGTATTCCCTGATGCTCGAAAAACTCGGCAAGCATCACATCCTTGTCCCAGAGTATAACAAAATCAGGCCATCCTCTGAATCCCGGAAACGTCATAAGTCCCGTGTCAACAAGACAACCCGTGTTTTCCATTTTTGAGAGCTCCACGCCTCGCTCATTGGCTGAGCGAACAAGCATGTCAGCGAGCTCGTCAAACTTGGTACTCCAGAAAAACCCGTTTGTGATCAATACACCACGCATTACTCAACCTCTTCAGTCAAAAAAGAATCAAATTGCTCCTTCGTCATAAGTATCTCACGCGCCTTTGTCCCCTCCTCAGGTCCTACAACACCTGCATCGGAAAGCTGATCCATGATCCTCGCAGCTCTGTTGAAACCGATACGAAACGCTCTCTGAAGAGCTCCTATGGAAGCTTTTTGTTTATCGATGATGAATGCACCCGCCTCAGCAAAGTATTCATCTCTGTCATTTCCTATCACCGGAGATCCGGGATCAGGCGAGTCCGGACTGCTTTCCGTCTGAGCCTTCTCTATGGATTCGGTAACCTCCTGATCGTATGAGGCGCCACCGTTTTCCTTTAAAAATGTCACGACCTTATCTCTGTCATCATCAGACACAAAAGCTCCCTGGACACGTATAGGCTTAGGCAATGACTGCGGTGCAAAGAGCATATCGCCGTTTCCGAGAAGCTTCTCGGCACCGACCTGATCAATGATCGTTCTCGAATCCACCTGCGAAGATACCGACAAAGCAATCCTGGATGGAATATTTGCTTTAATGACACCGGTAATAACATTTACCGATGGTCTCTGTGTAGCAAGTACCAAGTGAATACCAGCCGCTCTTGCTTTCTGTGCAAGTCTCATAACGGAATCCTCGACATCATGAGACGCAACCATCATCAGGTCCGCAAACTCGTCAACTATGATAACGATCTGCGGCATTTTTTTATACTGAGGATCAGCCTTTTTACCGAGTTTTAATATTTTTTTGTTGTATGTAGCTATATCGCGGATACCAAGCTCCGCAAAGGTCTTATATCTTTTTTCCATCTCGGCAACAGCCCAGGCAAGTGCGGCTGACGCCTTTTTAGGATCGTCAACTACCGGGATCATAAGATGAGGTATCTCGGCAAATGCCATAAACTCAACCATCTTCGGATCGACCATGATAAGCTTAACATCCTTAGGATCAGCTTTGAAAATGATACTCATGATAAGAGTATTAATAAGTACTGATTTACCGGATCCGGTCGACCCTGCCACAAGGACATGAGGCATTTTGGCTATATCGGTAACGATCGTTTTACCGCTGATATCCTTACCGACTGCAAACGAAAGCTTTGATTTAGAGTTCTGGAACTCATCGCTCTCAAGCAGTTCTCTCAGAGTGATCGTAACACGGTTGGCATTCGGAACCTCGATACCGACAGCCGACTTCCCGGGTATCGGCGCCTCTATACGAATATCCGAAGCGGCCAGACTAAGCTTTATATCATCAGCAAGCGCAGTGATTCGGCTGACCTTTACGCCCTGGTCAGGGATAAGCTCATATCTGGTAACACTCGGTCCAACGCTTATATCACCGAGACTTACCCCTACGCCAAAACTGCTGAGAGTATCCTGGAGCTTGATAGCGGTTGCCTTAAGATCTTTCTCGCTGACAGATCTCGAGCCGCCTTTCGGCTTACTAAGTAAGTCGAGCGACGGAAATACGTATGGCACCTCTACTGGTTCATTATTACTTTCTGAAGTATCCGCGCTCGCGCTGTCGGAAGTATCATTCTTCGCTCGGCCTGATAAGGCCTCCTCAGAATGAACATCGTTTGCCGAATCAGCAATCGAGGCGTCGACGGCGATGGTTTTATTCCGAGGAGCGCTTTCTTGCGCGAGCGAGGAAGATATACTCTGCTCGCGCTCAGCGCCGGAAACTACTGACACACCAAACTTTTCAGCCAGCTCCTTATCAGCAATATCCGAATCATCCGTCGCCTTGTTCCTGTCGATCCCGCGGATATGTATATCCTGCAACGCCCTCTCCTGCTCGGTCTCCGGCAGTTCGGGTTTCACAGACTCAAGTACAGCGGTATCTTTCATATCCTTCTTTCTTCTGTGCTTCTTTTTAGGCTCATCCGAAACATCAGAAAGCTTTGGAGACAACTCTTGGGATGATGTAAGCTTTTTAGGCTCTGCTACATGAGCCGCTTGCTCAGTTCGCATAGTATTGTCGAAGGTATGGATCTGCATCTGTCTCTCAGCAAGTTCCTCCTCGCTCAACATGGATCGTCTTCTTATCTCTTCTGTTTTATCCTTGACCTTTTTCCCCATCGTATGAAAAAGGAGCTTTCTGGAAAATAAAATGAAGAACAGTAACAAAAGTCCGATCAGAAGTATCAGATCACCTGCTCGTCCAAGAAGCTTTGATATCTCAAATGACAAAAGTCCACCGAAAAAGCCTCCTCTTGTATGATGCTCAGCACTATGCGAAAACGTCTCGAATACATTTTTAACATCGCTGTTGAAAAACCACTGTACGATACCGCAAACAGAAACATAGAACCCCAGGCTGTACCAAACCTTATGTTTGATGATGGCATTTTTTGAATTAAGTATAACAAATCCGCCAACAAATGCCATCACAAAAGGAAGAGCAAAAGCTACGGCTCCAAAAAGTCCGAAGAGAACAAAAGCAACGGCATTACCAAGAAAGCCACCCCATCCAATTAGGCTGACCGCGATCAAAAGAGCGACAACAAGAAGAACGAGAAAGAAAATCTCATACTTGATGGGATTATTTTCGTTCATCTTCTTTTGTTTCTTTTTCTCATTTTCTTCCTTGAATCCTAACGCCATGATGCTCCTTCTCAAACAAACCCCTGTAGCAAACGAGATACAGGGGTTTGTTGTTATAACTATTGTTTGTAAGATTTAGATTACTCTGCGGGCACATCCTTGATACTGAATGAAATCCTACCCATCTTATCTTTGCCAAGGCATACGACCTTAACCTCATCGCCAAGTGTAAGCTCGTCTTCAACATGGTTGATACGTCTGTTTGCGATGTTTGAGATGTGAACCATACCTTCTTTACCGGGTGCAAACTCGATGAATGCACCAAAGTCCTTGATGCTTACGACCTTACCGGTAAGTATCTGTCCTTTTTCAAAATCGGTAACGATTATCTTGATAAGTCTGATAGCCTCTTCCATAGCAGCCTTATCGGTTCCGCATACGGAAACATTGCCCTCGTCATCAATATCGATCTTAACTCCGGTACGCTCGATAAGTGCATTGATCGTCTTACCGCGCTGTCCAACCACGTCACCGATCTTCTGCGGATCGATCTGGATCTGAACAATCTTCGGCGCATACTCATTAACCTCAGCTCTTGGCTCTGCGATGCAAGGCTTCATGATCTCATCAAGGATATAGAGTCTTGCTTCACGAGTTCTCTCGATAGCCTGCTCTACGATCTGACGAGTAAGGCCATGAATCTTGATATCCATCTGGATAGCTGTGATACCCTTATGAGTACCTGCCACCTTGAAGTCCATATCTCCAAAGAAGTCCTCAAGTCCCTGAATATCGGTAAGGATAAGATAATCATCATCTGTCTCACCGGTAACAAGTCCTACAGAGATACCTGCTACAGGAGCCTTGATCGGTACACCTGCTGCCATAAGAGACAGTGTCGATGCACAGATAGATCCCTGTGAAGTAGAACCATTCGACTCAAGAATCTCTGATACAGTACGAATAGTATATGGGAACTCAGCCTCTGACGGGATGACAGGAAGAAGTGCTCTCTCTGCCAAGGCCCCATGACCGATCTCACGACGTCCCGGACCACGGCTCGGACGAGTCTCACCGACAGACCATGACGGGAAATTATAATGATGAATATATCTCTTGGTTGTCTTTGCCAGATCAAGTCCGTCGATTCTCTGCTTCTCAGAAAGCGGAGCAAGAGTTGTGATATTCAAAACCTGTGTCTGTCCACGTTTGAAAAGTCCCGAACCATGAACTGTAGGGAGAATATCAACCTCTGCTGAAAGCGGACGGATCTGCTTGATATCACGACCGTCAGGACGCTTCTGATCCTTCAGGATCATTTTTCTGACTGTCTTTTTCTGGAACTGATATACAGCCTCGTCGATAAACGGAAGCCAATCCTCATGTTCGGGAGCATAACGCTCTTCGAGGCGATCCTTTATCTCACGGATGTTGGCCTCACGATCCTGCTTAACATCAGTAAATACTGCCTTCTCCATAGCTTCCGGAGTGATGAAATCAACCATATCCTGGAACATATCACCCGGGAAGTCGAAGTGAATATACTCATGCTTCTCTTTACCGCATTCAGCAACGATGGTATCGAAGAAACGTATGATCTCACCGTTCAGATCATGAGCTCCGTAGATAGCCTTGATCATAAGATCCTCAGGAACCTCATTTGCTCCGGCCTCGATCATGATAACCTTATCACGTGTTGAAGCCACAGTAAGAGCAAGGTCAGAAACCTCACGCTGCGCTGCTGTCGGATTATAAACAAGCTCACCGTCAACAAGACCAACCTGCGTTGCAGCAACCGGTCCGTCAAACGGAATGTCAGAAATTGTTGTAGCAAGTGCAGAACCAAGCATCGCGAGTACCTCAGGTGCACAATCCTGATCCACATCGAGAACAAGGTTCTCCAAAGTTACATCATTACGATAGTCCTTCGGGAACAAAGGACGCATCGGACGGTCGATAACTCGATCCGTAAGAATAGCATTATCCGAAGGCTTTCCCTCTCTGCGGGTAAATCCGCCCGGGATTTTACCTACGGCATACATTTTTTCACTATACTCTACACTGAGCGGGAAAAAGTCGATTCCCTCTCTCGGCTTCTCGGAAGCCGTCGCTGTCGACAGTACGACTGTGTCTCCATAACGCATCAATGCCGCACCGTTCGCCTGAGCTGCCACACGACCGATCTCACAGGTCAGTGTACGTCCTGCCAGCTCCATACTGTAAGTCTTGTACATTTAATTTTTCCTCCCTTGTCACAAACTTTCTATATTATACATTAATTTGTGATAAAAATCAACTACAAATTAAGAAAAACCGATATTTTTAATAAAAATAACCCGGACGAATCCGCCCGAGCTACATACACTCATCAGTTCACGTCAGAGTCACCGGGATAAGAATAGTCCTCATCACCCCAATTCAGCACCTCATCGTGAAAAAGAGGCACTCTCATCAGTCCGGCACCGAAAAGATAAGCTCTGTCTCTCTCAGGTATCTCACAAAGCCTCTTCCAGGCAAATCCGACGATAGTCTGCTCGCCCTCGCCAAGCTCGGGATCTATGCCCTTTTCCGGTGCTGCATCATCATCGATCTCAACCAAAAATGTAAAGACACGACTCACCCCGTCAGGCTTATACTCTCTGGCAAGCGGTCTGAGTATCTTTCCACTGACCTTTGCTTCTTCAAAAAGTTCTCTCAAAGCTGCTTCTTCGGGCGTTTCTCCCTCTTCAACTCCTCCACCGGGAAGATTAAAAAAGTCGCGTCCTCTCATCTTATGCTCGATCATTAAAATCTGATCGCCCCTAGTGACTAAGCACTGGGCTCTATCACGTTTAACTCCTGCCATAAAACCACTCCCTTTTCATATGACTAATCAGGCACGAGCGGCAGGAGTTTTCTCACAGCGAGTCAGCGTAGCTGCGAGTCGTGAGAAAAACTCCGATCGCGTCTCGTGCCGATTGTTCATAAAAAAACAGGCACCACCACTGGCAGTGCCTGAAAAGAATCACTTTCTGAGACCAAGACGCTCAATAAGCGTACGATATCCCTCAAGATCTGTCTTTTTGAGATAATCAAGCAGACCACGTCTCTTACCAACCATCTTCAGAAGTCCTCTACGGGAATGATGATCCTTCTTGTTCTCCTTCAGATGCTCAGTAAGCGTGTTGATACGCTCGGTAAGAAGAGCTACCTGAACCTCCGGTGAACCCGTATCGTTCGGAGTACGACCGTAAGCCTCGATGATCTCTTTTTTCTTCTCTGTCGTCATCATGAGTTTTTCCTCCTTTACTGTATTTTCACCGTCTACCGGGGACAGGTCGGAGTGATCCATGCCCTAAGCAGCGGTACAAAGAAACATGATTTGTTTCTTCGACTTTCCCTATATTATCACAAAGTATCTGACTTGTAAACCATTTTTTTGTTTTTTTTAGTGATATATCGCATACAGCCCTA
>ONKC01000134.1 GCA_900318295.1 uncultured Eubacteriales bacterium | reverse complement strand
AATAAAATACAAAAAATAAGAGTGTCGGAACTGCTAAGATTACGATCACAGCTGTTTCGGGAAGCGGGTATTTCGGAACCTATACCAAGTCATTTAAGATAGTAAAGGATTCAATCTCGGACGGAAAAGTAAGCAATGTGAAATCAAGTTACAAGTATACCGGTAAGTCTATCAAGCCGACACCGAAGCTCAAGGTGAACGGATATACCCTCAAAAAGGGAACAGATTATACGGTTACATATTCAAATAATAAGAAAAAAGGTAAAGCGACGATCACCCTTAAAGGTAAGGGTAACTATAAAGGCACCAAGAAAAAGACATTCAAGATCAAATAATAAGGTGGATTAAGGAGGCAAACACATCATGGATTACAAAAAAGCGGGAGTTGACATCGAGGCCGGCTACAAGGCTGTAGAGCTTATGAAGGAGCATGTAGCTTCGACCATGCGCCCCGAGGTAGTAACTGACATTGGAGGATTTTCGGGAGCTTTTTCCATGAAATCATTCATGGGAATGGAGGAGCCCACGCTGGTATCCGGTACAGACGGAGTCGGCACCAAGCTTAAACTCGCTTTTATCCTTGATAAGCATGATACGATAGGTATTGACTGCGTGGCTATGTGTGTAAATGACATCGCGTGCGCAGGCGGTGACCCGTTATTTTTCCTCGACTACATAGCGTGTGGTAAAAATGAGCCGACAAAGATAGCTCAGATCGTAAGCGGTGTGGCTGAGGGTTGTCGTCAGGCGGGAGCTGCACTTATCGGTGGAGAGACGGCCGAGATGCCGGGATTCTATCCGATAGATGAGTATGATCTTGCAGGCTTCTCTGTGGGAATCGTTGATAAAAAGGATATGATAAACGGAGCTCATCTTCATGGCGGAGATGTACTTATCGGTATGGCAAGCTCAGGTATTCACAGCAACGGATACTCACTTGTCAGAAATGTTTTCTCTATGACGGAAGAAGCACTGAATCGCAAGTATGAGTGTCTTGAAAGCGATAAGACTCTCGGAGAGACGCTCCTTACCCCGACAAAGATCTATGTAAAGGCTCTTCAGGCCATCCGCGAAAGCGGTGCGACCATCAAGGCATGCTCGCATATCACTGGCGGTGGTTTCTATGAGAATATTCCGCGTATGCTCAATGAAAACACACATGCGCGTATCCATGTCGGAAACTTCCGTATACCGCCTATTTTTGAGATGCTTGCGCGCGACGGAAATGTCGATGAGCATGTGATGTTCAACACTTACAACATGGGTATCGGTATGATCGTTGCAGTAGATCCGGACGATGTTAAAAAGACCGTAGCAGCTATCGAGAGTGCAGGAGAGACGCCTTATGTTATCGGCGAGATAGTAGGTGGTGATAAGGGAGTTACACTTACCGAATAATCCATATATGTCTACAAAGTGGGAGTAGATACTAAACTATTATCAGGAGTAATAAATGTTACGCGTAGCAGTTTGTGTTTCGGGAGGTGGGACAAACCTCCAGGCGATTATAGATAAGGTTAATGACGGTACCATAACAAACACCGAGCTTGTTTTAGTTGTAAGCAACAAGCCCGGTGCTTATGCGCTTACAAGAGCAAAGGAAGCAGGTATAGATACCGTTGTTATCGAGCCGAAAGCATACGGCTCACGTGAGGAGTTCGGCCAGGCTATGATCGATACTTTGAACGAAAAAAATGTCGATCTGGTCGTGCTCGGCGGTTATCTTGTTATTCTTCCGGAGAATCTTGTTCGTGCCTTCGAAGGACGGATGATAAATATCCATCCTTCTTTAATTCCGTCTCATTGCGGGGACGGTTACTATGGACTTAAGGTTCACGAAAGTGTACTTGCCAGAGGTAACAAGGTTACAGGAGCGACAGTGCACTTTGTTGATGAGGGGACCGATTCGGGTCCGATCATCTTGCAAAAGGCAGTCGAGGTACATGATGATGATACCCCGGAGACGCTTCAAAAACGTGTGATGGAGCAGGCCGAGTGGGTCATCCTGCCGAAGGCGATCGATCTGATCGCAAACGAGCGAATCGAAATTGTTAACAATACTACTAAGATAAAATAGACTGAATAAACAGCGTCTGTCTAACCGATTCCGCATAGGGCTCCGCTTGCGCCATTCGAAAACGTAGCGGTGCATGACGTCAAAATACGACGTCTACGCACCGACGTTTTCGAGAGGCCCTATGCCGAAATCGGTTAGCAGCCCGCTTGTTTCTTGAATAAGTTATCTTGAATTAGTTATCGTTAAGGAGGAAAACAATGGATGTACTTATAGTAGGTAGCGGAGGTCGCGAGCATGCGATAGCTACAGCGGTGAAGAGATCGAAAAAAGCCGGAAAGATCTACTGCGCGCCCGGTAACGGAGGTATATCTCAGATTGCTGAGTGTGTAGATATCACAGCGATGGAGTTTGACAAGCTTGCCGACTTTGCTGAGGAAAAGAACATCGGACTTACCATCATCGGTATGGATGATCCGCTTGTGGGCGGTATCGTAGATGTTTTTGAAAAGAGAGGCTTGAGAGTATTCGGCCCGAGGAAAAATGCCGCGATCATCGAAGGATCAAAAGCTTTTTCAAAGGATCTGATGAAAAAATACTCTATTCCGACAGCTGCTTATGAAAACTTCGATGACGCAGATAAGGCTTTAGCATATCTGGATAAAGTAAGTGCTCCGATAGTAGTCAAGGCATCCGGACTTGCTCTCGGCAAGGGAGTATTAATCTGCCAGACTATCGATGAAGCAAAGGACGCTGTCAAGTCTATCATGATGGACAAGCAGTTCGGTGATGCCGGAAACGAGATCGTCATCGAGGAGTTTTTATCAGGACGTGAGGTATCTGTTCTTTGTTACTGCGACGGAACTCACATCAAGCCGATGACCAGTGCTCAGGATCATAAGAGAGCCAAGGACGGAGATCAGGGCTTGAATACCGGCGGAATGGGGACGTTTTCTCCGAGTCCTTTTTACGATGATGAGGTCAAACGTTTTTGTGAAGAAAAGGTCTATCAGCCGACTATGGATGCTATGAAGGCAGAGGGCAGAGACTTTACAGGTATACTTTTTGTCGGGCTCATTCTTACAAAGGATGGTCCGAAGGTGCTCGAGTATAATGCGAGATTCGGTGATCCTGAGGCGCAGGTAGTACTTCCTCGTATGAAAAATGATATCATCGATGTTATGGAAGCCTGCATCGACGGAAAGCTCGATACGATCGATCTTCAGTTTGAGGATAACGCAGCAGTGTGTGTGGTACTTGCTTCAGACGGATATCCCGAGCATTATGAAAAAGGCAAAGAGATCCGCGGACTTGAAGCCTTTGATGGAAAGGATGATTACTTCGTCTTCCACGCAGGCACGAAAAAAGACGGTGACAAGATACTTACAAACGGAGGAAGAGTCCTCGGAGTGACGGCTCTTGGAGCTACATTGAAGGAAGCCAGAGCAAATGCCTATAAAGCGACGGAATGGATCGACTTTGACAACAAATATATGAGAAATGACATAGGTAAAGCTCTTGATGAAGTGTAATTTATGGTATATATCTTTACCTCTCGAAATGTCTGAGTAAAGTAAAGTGTGTACTGGTAAATAAACAATTATTTTTAGGAGGAGATATAAAAATGTATAGTTTTGATGAAGTGAGAAAAGCAGATCCTGAGGTAGCAAAAGCAATGGAGCTTGAGACCGGTCGACAGAACGATCATATCGAGCTTATCGCCTCAGAAAACTTTGTTAGCAAGGCAGTTATGGCTGCAATGGGTTCAACCCTTACCAACAAATATGCGGAAGGATATCCGGGTAAGCGTTACTATGGTGGTTGCCAGTATGTGGATATTGTAGAAGATCTGGCACG
>ONKC01000145.1 GCA_900318295.1 uncultured Eubacteriales bacterium | reverse complement strand
CCGGGTAAAGTGAAAGGTCAAAGTTTTCAAAGGATTCCTTCTTTAGTATATCACCAAGTCCTGACTGGTTATAGAAAAGCTCGATCGCCTGCTTTTTAAGACAGTGGCATTTTTCGGAGCCGATATAACCGGTATCCTTGCAGTCCGGACATTCGTAAACAGGCTCGAGATAGTTATCATCGAAGCCATGTGTTTTAAGCAGCATAACACGCTCTGATTTGAGACTCTCCATCTCGTTCTCAAATTCCTTTGAAGAAAGAGATGTATTCTTTGCGTGATTTTTTACATACTCATATGAAAGGTGACGCGCTCTGGCCTCCAGCTCGCGTAACTGAGGTATGTCGGCATAAACCTTGATACGTCTTTCGTCAAGTCCTGCCGCTGCACGCTGTCTGCGCTCAGAGTAACGAGCCATCAGATTATCATATTGGCTGTTTGTGAGGTTCATGGTGTTCCCTTTCTCTTTTGCAAGAATTGCAGTTCCATATCTTCATAATCCTCGTCGGTATAATCGCGACCTTTGAAGTTTTGGAATGCGTTATTGTTCAGGCGCTTTTTCTGCGCGGTGGCAATCCTCGTTTTTTTGGATTTATGAAATGCCTCATCGGCGCGGGCGATATCCTCGAGAGTTTTAACTCCCTTATCATGCCAGCCCGAAAGTATCTTTGATACGTAATTTAAGTTTGTATCACCTGACTGCAGAACTGTTTTTTTGCACGCTTCGGTGATAACTTCATCAGAAAAGCCATAAGCATCCCAGCTGTCGATTATCTCCTTTTCGGCCGGAGCAAAATCTCTGTGAATACCCAATGCTTTTGCGACAGGTCTGTATTTGCCGGAAAAATCCGCAGCCTCAGCCCTTGCATCTACGACAGTCTGGATCCCCTTGGATGCCCAGCTTATCGCGATGGATTCGATGTAACGAACACCGGTCTTTTTACGCTCTGAAGCCATATCGTAAAGATAGCAGATAAGATCTCCGGAAAAACTCAGATCGCAGATAAGATACATCACAAGCTGCATATGTGCAGGCGTGATCGGAGAACCGAGAGCTTGCTCGATGTGTGACAGAGTACGCGCCATCTCGACATCCTTGCTTAATGCCTCGATCTGCATCGGAGTATACTCAATGCGCTCCGGAACCTTTGCCGATGCCTTTACGGGTGGCTCGCTAAATCCTGTATCACGCTCGGTATTGAGCACACGAAGATGAGGCGCACCTGTTTCAATAAAAGTGTGCGTCGTGTCGGGTGCAGAGCTGATCATGTCAGGATTGTGTAAGGAGATACCGTTGATCCTGTCACCGTCCTCGATAAGGGAAAGCAGACCTTCCCTCTCCCAATAGTGCAGGCTTCTGACGATATCACGTTCGGTCAGATCAAGTCTGTCAGCCAGAGTCTCGACAGAAACCTGTCCCGTTATCCCGGGATTCTGGCTGGCCATTAGCAGGTAAAGATAGATTTTAACGTTCTCGCCGTTTGCTCTCAATATATAATGTAAAAGAATTTCATTTGGCACCTGGGTGGTACCAGGTGTGCCGTCAGTGGTGATCATAAAACCCATTTTCGGATTCCACACTCCTCGTCATAAAAGTTCGTTAAAAACAACGTGTGCACATATAATAACATAAAGTTAATCACTATGCAAACCCTCCGGGGTGTGCTCTTTTTATGTAGAATAGGAGTGTTGACAATGTTGATAGTGTGGATAAGTCATTTTCGGGCAGACTATTTTTGTAGAAAAAAATCCCGGAGTCGCGGAAAAATGGTAATTCTTCTCAAGTATAATAAGAATTAAAGTTATGAACAATAAAAAAAATCAAAAAATTATCCACCACCTGTTTGCGGATGAAAATGTGCATAAGGTGGTGGATAATGTTCATAATTCACTGGGCCAAAAGGTCCTCTCCGATTTCTACTATGTTTCCTGCACCCATAGTTATCAACAAATCGCCTGCGAGTAAATTTTTTAAAATAAATTTTTTGATTTCCTCAAAACCGCCAAGATACGTTGCTTCTCCGCCGCCGGCCACGATGAGGTCAGCAATGTCTTTGGAGGAGATATCACCCGGGTCTTTTTCTCGTGCTGCGTAGATGTCAGCCAGGATAACATGGTCAGCCTGAGAAAGTGCATCCGCAAAGTCCTGTAAAAATGCCTTCGTCCTGGTGTAGGTATGAGGCTGGAACGCAACCCAAAGCTTTTTATGCGGGTATCTTTTCGCGCTTTCAAGCGTTGCCTTGATCTCTGTCGGGTGGTGCGCGTAGTCATCGATTATGGTGAAGCCGTGAGTCTGGCCTTTATACTCAAATCTTCTTTCCGTACCTTTGAAATCCCTGAGTGCATGGGCGACGATATCATCAGAGATGCCCATCGTATCAGCCAGGCAAAGGCAGGCTAAAGAGTTGCCGACATTATGAAGCCCCGGAACCTGAAGTGAGAACGGGCCTTTTTTATCACCATGAGTGATGGCGGTGAAGCTGGCGTTACCCTTTTCATCATAGGTTATGTTTGTGGCTGAGTAATCAGCGTCCGGATTAGTCGCCGAGAAGGTCATGACCTTGCATTTAAGACCTTTGACAAGTTCATCATAACGATCGATATCGGCGCTGATTATGAGAGTTCCGTCCTCCGGGATAAGCTCGGCAAATCTGCGGAAGGAAGAGCGTATATCATCGATATCTTTGAAGAAGTCCATATGATCTTCTTCTATATTAAGAATGATCCCGATAGTCGGGAAGAATTTTAAAAAGCTGTTTGTGTACTCACATGCTTCTGTGATAAAGTTCGGTGAATGTCCGATCCTTATGTTGCCTCCGATGACAGGGAGGATACCTCCGACTGAGATGGTGGGATCAAGTCCCGCAGATAAAAATATATGCGAAGCGATGGAGGTCGTGGTGGTCTTTCCGTGAGTGCCAGCGATAGCCACCGCGGTCTGATAATTTTTCATTACCTG